>CAZOIM010000235.1:0-5114 GCA_964579855.1 uncultured Ignavibacteriaceae bacterium
GGACAAGTATCGAACATACAACCACCTGTTTCCTCCACCGAACTGCGTTCATCGCAATCCTCCTTGTTAGTTGATAAGAATGGAATTATTTGACGGCATTGTCAGATTGATGAATCAGGATCTGCCGTCTTGCCTTCACCAAAATAGGTATTACAACGTGGGCTTGACTAATTTGTTGCAGGGATTCGCAATTATCTTTGAATCAGCACTCATCGCGGGTTTTTCTCCCTTTCCTTGCCGGAATTCGGGACAACGGATTTGCGTGGAATCTCCTTCATCACCGTACCGCCGAAGCAATGACTGAACGCTTTCCAACTCACATGATCCGTCGCAACCAAATGATTCATACCTGCATTTGTTCACTCCATCACAGCAGTTCCACCTTCTCCTGCAATTGGGGAAGATTTGCATGCAGCCGTCTTACCTGCTATTTGAGTGCCTGGAGTCCAGCTCTACTTGCTGGAGTTGGCATCGGAGAGATTCTTGAGAACACTGCAACTTCTAGCGACTAACGTGACGAGATTTCTTGTGCCAAATCTGCAAACAGGGAGGGCTAGTGGTCGTAGCTTTTTCGATGGGCTTTGTCCAAACGACCTATTCAGAGACTCCGCAATCACCCTTGTGAGGATTTCATAAATAAAATCTTTTCGAGAGATGGGTCTTACTTACAGTGAGAATCTCCCTACATGCTACTCCCAACGGAAAGTCCTGCCGAGTGAATACCTTTTGGGAATTTGCGCAGTCCCGCGGCACGTCTTTGTTAATTTGGGAACCAGGCCGTTCAAATATGCATCCAGTTCTTTCATCGTAATCCATCCAGTCGTTGGATTCGCTGTGTTTCTGTTGAGACCCTGCAACGGCTTTCCCAGTGGATCATTAGCCCAACGTCATTCACAGTTCTGTTTGCGCTGTATCCACATTGCACCCTTGGTAGTAATCAGGACTATGTCAATAGCACCTCCGACAACGCTTGGAGTAAATTCCATTTGCTTCAGGATGAGGGTTTTCGCCGCGGTTATTGCATCCATGTCATGAATTTGGCTTGAAAATACTCTATCCATTTTCATGAGTGTATCCGTTTGCTCCATCGTACCAATCCACAGTATCTCGCCCGGCTTGCGCACACCTGCGTCATAGACTCCTCCGATCTTAAACCGCCCGCCGACAATCGACGGCGCAAATCCAAATTCGACGACGACCGGCTTTCCGTCCGAATAGAAGCAGAACATCGAATGGATGGAATGTTTGTTCCTAAACTCGGGCGAAGTAGACAAGGCTTTCCGGTCTTCGGGGATATCGACCCACGACGTGAGCAGTTTGCTGGCGCCTTCCTGAAATGTCTTGATCTTGTATGAGGTTTTCGTTGGGCTTTTGAGCACAGATCGCGCATAGTCCACAATGCCAACCGCATTCCGGTTTCCTTTCAGAAGCCCGGTTGCTGCGAACACGACATCGTTGACAACTGCGATCTTGCAGGTTGTGTCCGGATTGATGACTCCGTCTGTGACCGTGCGACTATCCGCAGCTACAACGATCGTATCTTCTCGAATAATTGCCACTGCCAGCGAACCATAGGCCTCATGATTCGGTGACGGTTGACTATCCCTGCTGACAAACCCTACCCCCCAACCCAGTGTAGCCAAGATTCCGGCTGAAGAGAGAATTGCGAAGATTCTAAAAGTCATTGTCTTCATCATGTTATCTGCATTCTCAAAGTCGTTCACTGCATTAAAACAATGCAATTGAATGTGTCGAAAAGGTCGCTTCAAATCAATATTTCAAGTTCAATACTGCCCAAAGCCTGAACCCATATGCAGTGACCCGTTAAGATCGCTGTACGCTACAAACCCCCTTACGGGGGCTTGAGCGGGATTCCAACAATGATACATGTTCTAGATCGCATTCAACCTTGCGTCACCAGCAATTTACTTGTGGATTATCCTCACCTAGTTGATCCTTTTGGAGGCGAACTTTTGGCCATTCTGATATACTACCAGAGTATACTCGTTGGGTGAAGAAATCTTTTCAAATCCAACGGAGATATTGAATTGTCTTATTGTGAACTCGCTTTCCGACGTCGGCACAAGGGTGAGCTTGAATTGCTCATTGGGCATCTGCGCTGCCTTCAACACATCGTTATCGAGTGTCACTTTCACTGTCGGACCATTCAAAACCTGATAGGTACCGACATATGCCTTGAGCATCTCCGGCGAAGGCCGGCTGACGCTGACAATGGACGTGGTGAGATCGGAATTGAGCACCACGTGGGCGCATTTGGCCCGAAGCGAATCATCGCCGCGGCGGAGCAGAGTCTCCTCGACTCGCCAATCGTTGTTGAAGAAACCGGACGCAAGGAGGATTTTTTCATCCTTTGCCCCAGCCGAGAAGACTGGGATCTTTCCGTCAGTGACAAAAAAGTCATACTGAAGCAAATTTGCCTGGTGCAGGTCCAGGAAACCGAGCCCCGTTCCTGAAGTCGCCGCAACAAGTGCAACATATCGTTCCCTGTTGAATGGGTTCGGGTAGATTGCGTGGAGAACCGCATCTTTCGCACGGAATGAGATTCCATCCACCGATATCTCGTCGCTTGTGACCTCGAACGGAATTCTCTCGAACACGCGCCTCGCAACCACATTTTCGGAAGGTCCCCCCAGGATATAGAGGGAATAGTTCTTTAGATCTTCTTCGGTTACGTCGACATCCTTCTTCACCCTTGGTTCGAACTTCTGCGCACCCTTCCAGTCGGCAATCATCGTTGCAAGCTGCCGTTGAATGCCCTTGAGCATCAGCGTATCGACGGCGGTTGTTCCTGCGACGATCATGTACGGCGAATTCTGGAAATCGTTGATCGGGCCGGCAATCTTCGGGGTTTTGCCAATCGCGCCCGGCTTATAGTCTGCTTCCGTGAGAATGATCGGGGCCTGAGAGACTCTTTCCGTAAACAGTTTGCCATTCCATACAATAGTTGCAGGCTTGGTGGGATCGACCAGAGCTTTTGAAAGGCTTATGGAAATTGCATAGACATTCTTCGAATCGACGTGGACAAGATTCCCCTCGAGTACTTCGGCGTCTACAGTGATGAATTCCGCCGGAACTTGTTTCTGAACAACCTTGACCCAGTATGCCGAAGCTGTTTGGAGATCGGCACTTCGTACGCGCACGTGCCTCGGAAAAGCGTTCCGTTTGTGTTCGAGAAGCCATGGAATAGTCTGATCCCAAAGCCCAAGCTCCGTGTGACCCTTCCCCGGAACTTCGATATAACGCACGTCGTAGTCCCACCGTTGAAGCATGCGGACAAGATAGCGGGACAGATTCACATCGACACTCTGATCCTGATCGCCGTGTGAAACAAGAACCGGTACGTTGAGGAGCGCATCCATTTGCGCACTCGAACTCGATTTGTCCGCCAGGAACATCTCCCACGGGCTCATTGTTCCGAGATTCTCTTTCGGAGTGAAGACGTGGTAGTCTCCCCCTCCGTAGATCGGTGCGATTGCGGCGAAGAGTTCCGGATGCCTTGTGGCAACATTCCATGTGCCAAATCCCCCCATGGATGATCCGACCAGGTAGACCCTATCGTCGTCCACATTGAACGTTTGCTTTGCCAGTTCGATACATTTCAGGACATCGCGGTCTCCGATTCCCAGGTACTGGGTATTTCCTCGGCCGTGCGGTTCGATGAAGATGACGTTGTTCTTGTCGCTGACCGGATCGTGACGCTTGTCGGCACTCCACCAGTTGATATACTCAGGGTTTGCACCGTTGAATCCGTGCAGGTAGACCACCAACGGAGTCTTCTTTTTCGGGTCGTACGACATTGGGAGATAACTGCGGCAGAACTGCGGCGTATTGTCTATGTCATCGATGTAGCCAAGCCGAACAAACCCGCCGGCACGGACTTGTTGATGAGCCTTCATCTCGGCGAACTCCATCAGGGGCGAATGCAGCGCAGCGAATTTTGCTTTGTCGGGATTTTGGATATTGCCAGCGAGCCTGTCGAGGATCATGTCTGCCAGCATGCGGTGGGTGGCACCGTCTGGCGTACGAATGCCTTTGTCCGGCGCGCTCTCCACAATCTTTCGCGCGTATGCAAGGATGTCTCCTTTGAACCAGTTGCCATACTTCACGTTCTGGACTCCGCGCATGTCCTTGTAGGTGTACCTCAACTCGTATTCGCCTTCCGGCCAGGTTGCGTAGTTTAGAACGACAGAGTCTCCACACGCAAAAGTCTTTTTGGCGACGACCTTCCCGCCTGGGCCATAGGCCTCCAACTGGGCTGTCTGCTTGAGAAGTTTCTGATCAAGATTGCCGCGTGAGCGAATTGTCAGAGAAGGCTCATGTGGAGCGTTATCGCTGAGCGAAAAATCAATGCTACCGGTTACAACATTCAAGTCGGTCGAATTGTCAAGCAGGCGGACGCCAAACCCCCATCCTCCGTTTCCCTGTTGAATCTTCATCAAGAGACTGTTATCGCCTGCAACCATGTCCACAGGAACCACATCTTCGTCCAGTGTGAGAGACCGCCCTTGTAACAATCGATGCACCATCACTCCATTCACCCATACTTTGACAGCGTCGTCTGTCCCCATTGCGAGAACAACCCTCCCTGCCTGCTTGCGGTTGATGGTTGCATACCCATACGCCACCACGTTTTCCGTTTTGCCGCCTCGATAGAATTCCTGAAGGTCGACGATATCCCTGCATTTGGTCGAGGCCCATTTCATTTCATTCCCGTTCACCGTCATTGGTTGTCCATCAATAGGATGAACGGACGCTTCTCCACCGTTTGCCGCGAGGAAATCCTGATCGATCTCTTCCATCGAACCGATCGGGATAGGGCCGAAGAGGAGCCACTCCTGAAGAAATGCCGACTTGACAGGAGACCATGGATTGCGCATTGTCTCCTCAAGATTCTTCTCATCCAGTTTGTTGATTTGTGAAAAGGAAGTGTTAAACAGGAGAAGAGAGACAATGATGAGTGCAGCTTTTGGAACGCAGATTGGGGCAAGGGACGTCTTATGGTTCATTGGAATCTCCGCAGGTAAGTTGAGGATTGGAACAACAAAGGCCTCGTTTGAATGCTTCGAGCACTCTCCAGAGGCCTCCACTATCTG
>CAZOIM010000236.1:0-4799 GCA_964579855.1 uncultured Ignavibacteriaceae bacterium
ACGCCGCTTGAGCTGCATTCCTGCAATACTTCGACGTTGAGTACAATGCCTTCGCGTCGACACGCATCCAGCAGATCATACACCCGCTTCTTTTCGGTCTCGTAATCCTCTTCGGGGTTGATCCGGCGTTCCACGGTAAATGAACAGAACTCCGGGACAGCATTGTAATTGATGCCACCTTCAACCCTTCCGCCGAGCATCAAGATCGATCGAGCCGATTCCGGCGGCTCGATGTGGTAGTGCGTCGTGCGCGGTTCGACTTCGGCCTTCAATTTCTGCAGCGCGGTGGCAACCTTCAGCATGCCTTCGAATGCATTGATTCCCTGGTGTTGCAGGCCTACGTGTGCCACTTTGCCTTTCACCGTCACGTTCAAGGTGAGCGCGCCCCTGCTTGCGTTCCAGACGACGCCGCTCGTCGGCTCCGGATTGATCATGGCGATTCCGCCATTGCTTAAGACATTGATTTGATCGAGGTAACTCGCACCTCCCTGACCTCCGGATTCTTCATCGGCAACGAACCAGAGTCCAAGGCGACCATTTGCCGGGAGATTCAATTTCTTGAGAGCAAAGGCTGCATAGACCATCGCAGCAAGGCCGCTTTTCATGTCTGCCGATCCGCGGCCATAGAGGAAACCGTTTTCCACGCGGGGAGAGTACTGTTCCTGGGATTGGGCCGGCACGACGTCATAGTGCCCGTGGAGATAGACAGTGCGATCTCCTGTGCCGACGACGCTCAACAGGTTGGTCCGAAGCTCCGTTCCATGAGGTGGGCCATCGTAGGATTTGCAGGAGAGACCAAGAGTGTCCAATTCTTTCCGGATCCGTTGAACACACGCGGCGTAATTCTTCCTCGGCGGATTCTCGGACGGAATAACGACGAGATCACTCGTGAATTGCACGATGGCAGATCGGTGCGGTTCGAGCATATCTTGTATTTGGGCCAACAAAGACGGACTCATGAGAACAGGATTTTCGTTTGACGAATGTATGGTCAATCAAGATGCGGAATAATGAAATGAAACGGAAGGCAGGTTTGCGCTTCTAATCAGGCGCGAAAGGATGCATCATCCCCACATTCCACGAATAGGGGTATTGTTCCGGATCGGTCACCAATCCATGTTTGACCGGATTGTTGTAGATATAATCGAGGTGGTTAAGGTAATCGTTCTCATCACGAATGATGTGGTCGAGGAATGATTTTTGCCAACGGAACGCTGGATGAGTGGGCGATGGTCCATCGTTCTGCCCGAACTTATTCCTAAGTACTTCGATGGCGGCGTAGTGCGATTTATACACATCAAATTGGAGATCCGGATGATTGTGTTTTGTAATTTCATAATTCATCCGTAGGCGACGATTCGAATCGTCGCCTTCGTGGAGGTCACGAATGAGCGAATTGTTTTTGAAAACATTGTTGATATCACGGGCTACATTACGTTTTAATGAACCAATAATCTGCGAATAATTGAATCTGCCTCTCGGTTGGAGCAACAAATGCACGTGATCCGGCATTACGGCATACCCAAATATATCAAATTGCTTTAATGCCCTGACGAACCATAGATCGCGGAGGAACAACTCGGCGAGAATCGGCTCTTCGAAATACGGATGCCGCTCCCCGGTTACCGTGGTAATGAAATATTCCGCCCCCTCCTCGTAAATCCTCTTCTGCGAATTCCGATGCAGATTCGACATTGTTGCCCCGTCCTAGTGCCGCCTTACCACGAATATGCAATTCCTCCTGACAGCATCGACTGCTGCAGACTCTCGCCGAAGTAGACATATTGAACCTCGACCGACTTCTTCTGAAACGGCGCGCTCGTCATATAGGCGGCGGAAGCCGTCAGGTTTTGCGTAATCTTCCACGAAGCACCCGCTGTGAGGAAATACTCGTTAAAATATTCGGTCAAGCTTCCCGAAGGTGACCTCTGCGTGAAGAATCCGGCGCGAAACGTCGCCTCTGGAATCGGTGATGCCACCGCGCCCAGGTGGTATTGCCATACGTCGTTCAGCTCATTCTCCATCGCTGACCAATTCTGATACTCCGCTCTCCCGAGCAGCGTAAGCCACGGCAGAACATCCAGCGAACCGCCGAATCCGACGCTCGACGGTGTCTTGGCACTGAAGGTCGCAATGGCCAGGGGGTACACCGGAGTCCGTACGGTCGAATCGAGGAGTGCTATCGAGGAAAAGCTATCCGTCGAGTAGTGGAGGTTATCGTCTGCTGCGATGTGAACCGTGACACCAAGACTTGCAATTGCGAACGGTCGCACAACTGCCCCGGCGGTCATTTGCAGCCTGGTTCCTGTCGCGTGCACGGAATTGTACGGCAAGTCGCCGTCATAGCGCACGAAATCCAGGCCTGTCGTTAATCCTATCGAGACGCCTTCCGGAAACGCGACGCCCATGGACACAAACGCTGTGTGGATCGTGGTTCTGTTTTCGATGTTGAACAATTGCCCGGGGCCATCCGGTTGCTGTTGTGTCGTAAACATGACCCCCTTGATAAACAGGTGTTCATCGTATGACCTGGCGTATCCAGCTTCTACAGAAACGGGGCCGAACGGCATCCCCACGGATGCGTAGGAGGGGAGTAGTGTACTGTTATCGTAATTGATTCCCGACATGTAATCCGTTTTCGGTCTCCAACCTGTTTCCGCCGTGAGAGTGAGGGAATTGAAGGAGAGAAGGGCAGGATTGGCAAAGGCCGCGGCGCTGAGGCTGCGTTCCGTGATGCCGGCACCCCCGGAAGCCCAAAAGTCGTTCCCTACCCGGTTGTAGCCGGGTTGGCTCAAGATGTTGATGGGTGAATACTGGCTGTAGGCTATTGGAACGAGAAGAAGCAACGCCGAAAGGAAGAATAAGAAGAGACGATTGGTTTTCATTGGAGCTCCAACGAAGACGTGTTCTGTTGTGATTGAGGATCCCCACGGAAGCGATGAGCCGGCATGCATCACGCCGTAAATGTAGCGGGATTTATTTCGAGCGGCAAGGGGGACGTGTGTCGCGTCACTCTTGCACCCCGCAGGTGACAAAATGGTTCGTCATCTGCGATGTGGTTTTCATGAATGAGAGACCAAGGCGCAGAACAGAATCGGACGAAGTCCGTTTCCATTCTCAAATTCGAAAAACGAAAACAAAAAGGCCGGATGATGAGTCCGGCCTTGCTTTTGAGTACTAGTACGTATATCCGAGCGCCTCGAGTTTCTCAATCCTGTCCGGTGGTCCAAACCACCCGTACGTAAAGCGCAATGTAATGGTATTGCCGGAAAGATCTGTCCCTCCATCGGTCGCGTAGTGCACGACGTTATAGCGCACAGCGAACCCCACAAAATCGCTCCCGTGCGGGCTCAAATAATACCGATAGCCTATCCCGCCATTGATATTGAGCGAATTGATGGACCTGTTGTCCGAACTGTTGTTCCCGTTTTGGATGGCGTCAAATCCGTCATAGCCAAAGCCAAACAGCGCATCCACTTCGTGCCGGCTGTTTCGCCAAAGCTCGCGGCCCCCGTCGATGCCGATGAATCCGCCAAGGAAATGTTTCGTGGAAACGATATTTCCCTTGTAGTTGACAAGGTATTCCTGCTTGGCCTGTCCGAAGCGCAGCGCCAGGGATATGTCTGCAAGCCAACCGCTGTATTTGATTCCCAGTTGAAAGCCGAGTTCCGGATGAACCCCGAGTACTGCGTTATTTCCCAACGGAATCCAGGCGCTCGAGTACAGCGTAAGGTCGTACTCGTTTTCATCCAAAACATCCAGGAGATACGTGTCGAAGTACTGATGGAGGACCGAAGACCGTAATCCCGGATCGTGCATGATCGATGTGAGAGACGTGTCGACGCCTGAATAGTAGCGGGCAAAAGCGTATTCGACCGGGCCAAGGCCCGGTGTTCTGACGGCTTTTCGGGCGAGCATGGAGGTGAATTCCAGATAATCTCTTTCCTGATCTGCTATCTGGCGATTGTTGAAGAGTATGTTTTCTCGCAGGGCGCGCGCTCGCCAGTAATAGTTTACCATGAATCCTATGATGCGGTGGTCATACAGACTTTCGCGAAATGTCGAGTCGTTGATCGCGAGGAGGATCCTCGTCCGGGCGGCCCATTCGTTCGGGCCGCAATGGTCGTCCCAGTATTTCAGGACCATACGGAGCGAATCCAGGTCGTTCTTCAAATAGAATCGCGGAATCAACATGGTACTGTTGAAAAAGACGTCTCCGCACGTCACTGCGTGCCGGGTCATCAATCGATCAAGAGGGTTCTCTTCCTGTCCGATGAGCGCAGCAGCAGGCACGAACATGAGTACAATGACGAGGATGAGTGATTTCATGGGAATATTCGATGGGGTATGAGAATGTCGCCGGCCACATATCCGGCTCGATAAAAACTAGGAAGAAAGAACTTCTGAAGCGACTGGAAAAGATGATGGATGATAGATTCTATTCGCAGAAATGAAAAAGGACTGATGTGCCGCAACTTAGCACGCAGGGAATGTAGCCCCACGTTGCCTGCTCTCTGAGACCCGCCCTTGACTCCCGGGACCGACCGTTCTGCCTGAAACTTGAATCATTCCAAGCTGAATTTCAACCTGTCCATGTCAGACTTGCATTATTCCAGGATTTGAGAGTCGGAGGGTTATTTACGCGACGGCTTCCCGATAATCCCGCATCCGACGTGGCGCCACGTCGGCCGTAATGGGAGGGTTTTTCTTCGTGCGGCAGAAAATTCTCCCGCAGGCGAAGATTCGAATCTTCGCCTGCATTCGTATAAACAAAAAGGCCGGATGATGAGTCCGGCCTT
>CAZOIM010000237.1:0-4796 GCA_964579855.1 uncultured Ignavibacteriaceae bacterium
GATATATGATATGACTGATATAGACGACAATTCCGCCGGTGCATTCGGCGCAGAAAACAGAAACTCCAATCGTATATCTCTTGAATCCATCCGGGATTCTCACGTCTATTTGCTCATTATCTTGATAGCGATTATCGTTTATGGCAAAAGCATCTTCTATCAATACACGTACTACGATGATACAAGGCTCCTGGTCGTAAATCAAAAGGTCCTGAGCAACCTTGCAAATATTCCAAAGATCTTCCAAACGGATGTTTTTCTTTCTGTTGCGAGCCCTCAGATCTTCTATCGTCCGTTTCTGAACCTTCTCTTTATGTTCGAACTGCAACTATCGACAAGTTCGACGGCGATATTTCACGTCACAAATATTCTCCTGCATATTGGATGTTCAATTCTCCTGTTTGTCATCTTCAGACAATTGAAAGTTTCAAAGCCCCTTGCTGCTATGGCTGCTCTTCTCTTTTGCGCGCACCCGCTGAACGCGTCTGCTGTCGTTTGGATACCGGGGAGGAACGATTCGCTCTTGACGTTGCTCGTGCTAGCCTCGCTTTCATTGTTTCTTCGTTGGCTTGACACGAAACGCTGGTTCACGCTTGTCGGACACTTCCTGTTCTTTTTTCTTGCATTGCTTACGAAAGAATCTGCCGTAGTGCTTCCACTCTTTACACTGGGATTCATGTTGTGGGCGGGAAAAGAGAAGCCAAGGTACAAGCCCGTCGTATTGGTTCTCGCTGGGTACACGTTCTGTCTGTTTCTGTGGTACTTATTGCGAAGCATGGTCACGGGAGGAATTGGGATGCACGAATCACTCCTTTCCCTTGCGATCAACGGGACAAAGAACTCTCCATCATTCCTTTTATATATCGGGAAAGCGTTCCTGCCGTTCAACCTTTCTGTGTTTCCGAATCTCACGGATCATTCCCTCATCCTTGGGATCATCAGTTTCCTTTGCTTTGTAGTTTGTCTCTATGTCTGGAAACCATTGAGGTTCCGAGAAATCATTTGGGGATTGTCATGGTTTTTTCTGTTTCTTGCACCCACGCTGATAGCAGGCACCATCCGATATGAGCACCGAGCCTACTGCTCGTTCGTCGGTCTCCTGTTCGCAGTTGTCCATTTACCACTCGTCCAGTCGATTGATTTTTCAAAAGTGAGTCGCATTCTGGGATTCGTGGCACTTTTGACTGTCTATGCACTCATAGCGATGCTTCATTCTGAACAATTCCATAATCGTACGGCTTTTGCTTCAAGTGCCTACTCGCAGGACCCCAGCGTTGATGCGTCGGCAGCATCTCTGGCGGATCTTTTTCTCGACGAAGGAAACGATGTAGCAGCGGAACATGTGCTTCTGGCTGCGATCGCGCGCGAGCCTTCCATGAAATTCGTCCATCGATTACTCGGTGACGTCTATGCCAACCGCCGGGAATATGCTCTTGCGGCAAAGGAATATGAAACATCGATTCAAGTCGACCCACTTCAACTGTACGCTTATATTGACTACGGCAAGATGTGTCTTGCGATGGGCCGACCCGATGAAGCGGCGCGACTTTGGAAACAAACCGTTATCATTAACCCTGAGTTCCTCATCGGCTACAATTATCTGGCGACGTTGTACGCATTTACCAAGAATGATCCGGACTCTGCTATGATTTATGCAAAGCAGGTCCAACAGCGCGGAGTGGCGGTAATGCCCGAGTTGCTCCAGGCTATTCAGAACAATCCATTGTACGGAAAGCGAAAACAATAACGATACCGTTCGGAGAATGAGTCTCGAACAATGCGTGCACTATTACCAGGACTAACTTGTCCCTAACTGAATCACATCGGGATCTCCCAAACTCCGCCAGAATAGAGGGATCGCACCCTACGCCCTTCAAGATTGACACGATCCGGGATTCATATATCTTCATTCTCATCGTCGTCGTCTCCCTGATTGTCTACGGATCGAGCATAGGTTACCAATATACGTACGCGGATGATACGCAACTTCTGGTCGCCAACCAGGATTTCCTGAGTAATCTTGCCAACGTCCCGAAGTTGTTCACCACCGAGGTCTTCATTTCCGTAACGAATCCTCAAATTTTCTACCGGCCGCTCCTCAACTTTCTCTTCATGCTTGAACTTCAAGTGTCGAAAGACTCACCGGCACTATTTCACGTGACAAATATACTCTTACATATCGGGTCTTGTCTTCTCTTGTTCGTCGTGTTCAAGCAACTTAAGGTCTCAAAATCCCTTGCCGGAATGGCAGCAATCCTTTTCTGCGTACACCCCCTGAATACGTCGGCCGTCGTATGGATCCCGGGAAGAAATGACAGCCTGCTTACCGTTCTTCTCCTCGCCTCATTGTGGATGTTTCTTCGCGCAGTTGAGACCAAGCGACTCCTGACTCTTGTCGCTCACTTTGCATTATTCTTTCTCGCATTGCTCACGAAAGAATCAGCCGTTGTTTTTCCTCTACTGTGCGCATCATATGTATTATTCGTTCTAAGACGAACAATGAGGAAGAGGGAAATATTCGCAATGACGGGAGCCTATACCGCAGTCCTTCTGATCTGGTTTGGCCTGCGGAGTCTGATTACTCGATCTTTCGAGGTCCACGAATCCTTGGGGTCGCTCGCAATGAGCTGGATGAAGAACTCTCCTGCATTCATTCTCTATATCGGCAAGGCAGTGTTGCCATTCAATCTTTCCATTTTTCCCAATTTGACTGACCATTCGATAATTCTTGGATTGATCGCGATACTGCTCTTTGCTACAGCGATGCTTCTCCGCCGACCATCATCAATGAGAGGATTTATCTGGGGATTGGCCTGGTTTCTGTTGTTCCTTGCACCCACGTTGATCTCAGGAACAATCTTTCACGAACATCGGGCTTACACTGCACTTGTGGGGTTGTTCTTCGCAGCAACCCAGGTCCCACTGTTGCATTCGATAGATCTCTCGAAGTACGCTCATCTGCTATCGTTCCTAGGAGCCGTCACTGTATTATCGATACTTTCGATGATGCACTCGCAGCAATTCCGTGATCGCACCGCCTATGTCACAACGGCTTTCACAGAAGATCCGAGCGTCGATGATTCATACACCGGCCTTGCCGGTCTCTTCCTTGACGAAGGGAATGACAACGATGCCGAACGCGTATTGAAGAGTGCAATCACACGAGATTCTTCCATGAGAGTTGTTCATCGCATGTTGGGAGACATTTATACCAATCGCCATCAATATGCCCTCGCGACGCGAGAATATGAAACGTCCATCCGCCTTGACCCGCTCCAGCTCTACAATTACGTCAACTACGGGAAGATGTGTCTGTCGGCCGGCCGAACCGACGATGCCTCGCGGTTGTGGAAACGTTCGGTGATGATTAATCCGGATTTTCTTCTTGGGTATTACTACCTGGCCAATTTTTATGTTCACATCAAAAATGAACCTGATTCTGCGATGATGTACGCAAAGCAGATACAATTGCGCGGTGTCGCTGTGATGCCGGAGCTGCTCCAAGCCATCCAGAGCAATCCCCGGTACGGCAGGTCCCTGCGATAGACAAGAGATCATTGACAAACCTTCACTGCACGAGAATCTGAAAACTTCGTACTTTGGCATTTATGAGACGCGATCAACAACACAAGATGGTGCTGTCTCTGCGTGAAAGACAGAATGTGATGAGCGGTGAGGACAAAGCGGCCTTTGCGATGATGGTTAAGCGCGATAAGGATGACGAGGAACTCGACTCGATTGCACTTCGCGAGCTGAACCGCATGTTCGAGCAGTATGTGAAGAAAAGATCCCGGGAAGATCTCGAATCGCGTTGGAAGAAGATTGGGGGAGCTTAGCGCAAACTAATTTCGGCCCCTCTTCTGCGTCAACTCTAATCCTTCGACAGAACCCCTCCGTAGGCTTGATTCGGTTCTTAGCGGTGAAGATCACCGCGATGAGATCGACTCTGCTCGACATTCACCTTCCAGAGTTCTTTTGATCTCAAGTACATCCAACCAACAATCAACAGTGTCATGGCTCCTCCGAACACCGCCGACGGGATCGTCCCCATGATTTTTGCAGCAAGACCTGACTCAAAAGCGCCAAGTTCATTTGAGGATGCAAGGAAAATACCGTTGACCGCCATTACCCGACCACGAATTTCGTCCGGAGTCATAAGTTGCAGGATCGTCGCTCGTATGATGACGCTCACGCTATCAAAGGCACCGCTCAAGAATAGCGCAGCCACTGAAAGCCAAAGCCACGGTGAGACCGCAAAAACGATAATGCAGACTCCAAAGCCGAATACGACCACCAGGAGATTCCTCCATGCGTGTTTCATCGGAGAAATGCGCGCCAGTACCATTAATGTTAGTACGGCCCCGAGAGATGGTGCTGCTCGCAAAATCCCAAGACCCTCAGCGCCGACACGAAGAATATCCTGCGCATAGATTGGAAGGATTGCCATTACTCCGCCAAACAGCACCGAGAAGAGATCGAGAGAGATCGAATAAAGGATAATTCTTGTCCTGAACACAAATCGAATGCCTTGCGTTACACTTTCAAGAACATCTTCAGCAGCATCCTGAGTGGAAACCGGAGTCTCGCCGATAGTCCAATAAAGGATCAGCGTGGCCCCTACAAGCCCGACCACGATGAGTAATGTATTCGAGAATCCGAGCCAGGCATACAGAAACCCCGAAATCGCCGGTCCGACTATTGCGCCCACCTGCCAAGCAGAACTGCTCCATGTTGATGCATTCTCGTAGAGAGCCACGGGAACCAGGAATGCCCGTAATGCAGTTGCGGTCGGAGAT
>CAZOIM010000238.1:0-4775 GCA_964579855.1 uncultured Ignavibacteriaceae bacterium
AGCCAACCAGTCGCCTAACCGCCTACCCTGATAGACCGGCTCCCGCAGGCGCAGCCCCTGCCAGCCAATCACGCCAGCGGGAGTCACCAGCACGACGGCCAGCGCGATGTGAACCCGCTTTAGCATGTCGGCAGTATGAGCCGGATGCGGTGGAAATCGAGAAAAGTTGCGGCTGGCGGCTCGCCAGCGCGGCGCGAAACCGGGCCGTCCCCGTGAAGTTGGCCCCCCCTGACGCTGTGGTGCGCCTGCGTACAGCTAATGCGGGTGAGGCAATGCGGTTTCCTCCTGATGCGAAAGAACGCGGCCAAAGCGTCGAGCTTGGAAGAACAGCGGGCCGGAAGTGAAACAATAGGTTGGCGTAATGGGGCATCCCGCTCTGCGGAGCGCGGAAGCTGTCCAGTTATTGCAGGTGTTGAATGCCCAGTAGGTGCCACGTGCTTGATAAAAGTTGCGGCCCAGACAAATCGGTCTTCCCTTGGCATCGAGCGCATGGGTTTGTTGGATATAATCACACAGTCGCCCGAAGCCATTTGTGGAAAGCTTGATTTCGATGACAGTGTCCTTGGGGCCGCTGCGCTGGGCAGGCATCCCGTCGTATCCATCCAAAAGCAGCACGGTACGATTTGGCCAGAAAAGCGCCTTGAGTATCAACCCCACGGAAAGGTTCGGGGCTTGGAAAATCTCATCCGGCCCCCAGCCGACCTCTGCGTATTTGAAAGCAGCATAGTCTTTATTCGCTGGCCAAACATGGTCAGGGATGTCTGCTCGCTCGACTACTACCGCTGTGTGCAAACCGTGGTCCACGACATAGACCGTTTTGTATGGCTCGCCGGTACCCGGCGGATACAGCGATTCTACAGGGCCGACGCAGCCAGCGGCCACTGCCAGCATGATGATTGGGAGCACAGTTCGTTTCCCTCTTTTGGCCCACAGGACGCTTTTCGACTCATGTGCCTGACCTTTGGGTCCAGCTACAGCAGCACTCCCAGCAGCCTTCATCTCAGAATTGCCTCTCGCCACCCAAAGCCAAAGCAACAGGATGATGGGCAGAAAAGTGAACGCATAAAACGGCATGAAGAATGAGGTTCCTGTCCGGGCGATGAACGGGGCCACCAAAACAACTAGCAGCATGACGCCCGCTCCCGGCCATCGCAGCGAGATAAGCACGCTGACCAACATCAAGGAATGCAGGCATAGCCAGAGCGGGGGCAGTCGGAGCGGCGCTGTGGATAAGGCTCCCAGCAAGTCATCGCGAATGATGGCTGAACACTGAAGCAGCAACAGCACCAGCGACACTCGGCAAAACCAAAAGAACGCCGACCCCGCCACCCACCCCGAACCGCATTGCTTCATGCGGTAGGAATACACCCAATGCGGCGGGCCAGCCTAATTGAAAAATCGCGGCGGCTTATCGAATCCCTCAATGCGACCTGCACACCGCGCTCTTATATTCCACACATCTTTCGGGCGGGCGGCTGCACACCACCTCATCCGCGAGGGAGGTTAAGCTGGGGCCGTCCCGGCGACGCGGCCCAGCGCCGGGCACCACACCGCCTCGTGAGCCGACCTGTTGCTAAAAGCGCCATGTAAGCGCGGCCCGGACCCGAAAATCCGGCACGATTTGCTGACCGGTCGTGACGATGCTGACGGGCAAGTCCGCGCCAACCTGTGCGCTTAGCTTACTCGACCAAGTGAAGTTGATTTGGGGGCCGAGATACACTGCCGTGATTGCTGTGTCGTCGGTGGGCACTCCACCGATGGTATCCTGCCCCTTGCTCTCCCCCGACACGACGGCCTGCAAAGAAAGGGTATGTTCGTTTCCAAGCAGCACATAAACGCCCGGCCCGCCGAACCAAGTCCAGTCGTTGGCGCACTGATACCCGAAATCCCCTTCGGAGCGTATGGCGTACTGCATGGCTCCGGTGAGGAACAGCCTTTTCCATCGTGCGAAGAAGCCCGTACCGACCACGCCATCGTATGACCCCGACCCCAGCGTCAAATCGTGGCCCCCGATGCCCGGCGCAAAGTCCTCATTGTCCGGGTTCAGTTTACTGGAGTCGCCGGTGGGGAACTTCAGGCCGCCCAGAGCCGTCCAGTTGAACGTGAAGCTCTTGGTTTGCTTTTCAAAGAGCCGGAAGTTGCCCAGCAGGGAGACATCCCCAATGCCAGACTCACTGCCGCGCTTGTCCACGTAGCCGTATGACCGGTAAATCACGGGCAGGTCGAACTGGAGGCCAATGCGGTCGGTGAAGTTGTACCCTGCGAACACCTGCGAAACGGAACTGTTGAGATACTGGTTGCCGACGTTCGACACGTCGCGCCCATCAACCTGATAGGTGTTGAAGTGCGTGTATTGCTCGGCGACGCCGCCGAAGAAACCCTTGCCGCTGCCGCCCTGCGCTTCCGTAGCGGCGTAGATAGCACACAAATCACAAGCCGTCACCGGCTGGGCACAAGCGGCAGCCAGAATAAGAGAGACTGAAAATTTCATAGAAATCTAAATTCCAAAGTCACGAGGAAGCCACACAGCATCCTCAAAGGTTAAACAGGTTAAAACAAAACGGACCAAAGCGCGGTCAACGCGCAACCGGTAGAATCTGACTAACCAACGAACGACCTCGGAGGGGGCACTGGCGGGGCAAGGGAGGACGGATTGAGCAAAGCATCGGGCAAGCGGACCTCCCAGAAATGCGATGGCGCGGTGAAGATGAATGTGGTTCGCGTGAAGAAGAACTCCAGCCGCTTACCTTCCGGGCGAAACTCCGTTTTCTTCTCAGCCTGTCGGCCCTTGGCGATTTCTTTGCAAAGGGTGCAGGGGTGCTTGCCGTCGAATGTACGCACCACAGCCTCGGAAACAGAACTGGTCTGTAAATTCGCCGCCAGCATGGTGGTCCACGCAACCGATTGGAGAACGACCCAGTGGGCTTCAATCGCGGTCAAGACCGCGAAAACCGTGAGCACATGGCCAAGTCGTTTCAGCACGCCTGACCAATCGAGGATGCGGCTCCTGATGTCAAGTGATGGCTCCGGCATTTAGGGGATTTTAGTACGCTGGCCGGAAAGTTGATTATCGCCGAGCGGGAGGATTCAAGAACTGCGAAAGGCGCAGAGTTGTCGTGCCCATCACGCCCCCGAAAACCAAGTGCGCCAGCAGGGTTACGGTGATGAACCTCGCTGTCAGGGGGATGTGGAAGAAGGCCGGGTATGGAGTGAACAGCATCGCCAGTTCCAACCCCACCGCGAAGACCACCGCCCACGCCCAGTGGCGCTTCGTCGCGTCGCCTATCATCGCAACGTACATTACTCCGAACGTCAGGCCGTTGCTGAAGTGATAGAGCCAGCCGACAAGCTGGGCTGACAAATTGTAAACATTTTGCTCCAGCGGCTGGCCCAGAATCATCGCGCCGAACCGGGGGAACACCTTGAACAGCTTCAGCGAAGGCACCACATGCTCGATGCCCAAGGCGTCGGCGTAGACAAAAGGTAGCCGGAACACGTCGTAAGCCGCTGCTGCGACAAGACCGGCAACGGCACCGACCAGAACTGCCCGGCAGAGACGCTGAGTGCCGATGGCCCGGTCAGCCACGGCCAGCCCACAGAGCGCGGCCAAGGCGGGCAGCGAAACGAAGAAGGTGAAGCTCCGCATAGAGCACCAGCCGGAGAACTCGATGAGCAAGCTCCAGATGGAGGTGGCGGACAGGATGAAGACAGCCAGCCGGAAAGCCGGTGACCAGAAATCCCGCGTCGCGCTGCTGTTGGCCGTGCTCTGCACCCACAGACGATGCAGCGTAGACCGCCGGGCTTCAAGCGAGCGAATTCAGCCTCTGGGCCAATCTCTCGTAAACCTATACAATTGGGAGATGCCTTTGCTTCGGCGGCGCTGGCCCAGCGCCGGGGATGATGTGATGGTTCTGCTGGAATGCGTCGGGGCGGTAATCGCCATCCTGTGCTCTGTGAAGAACCGGATACTTGAACCCCACGCGCACACTGGGTAGATTACGAAAAGTCGGCCATATTCGCTCACAGTGAAAATTCCAGCGCAATTTCCAAAATGGAACAGGACCACCGACGGCCTTGAAGACGCGGCCCAATGGATAATGGACTGCGAGCGTTCTCGGTTGCCGCCCGACTTGGTCTTCCCTCATGCGGGGCAGGTTTGGGAGACAATTCGAGATTGCGAGGTGAGTCTTCATGCCTCTTTCTTTGGACGGCCAAAGTTTGACACTGGGGGACTCCCCAAAGAGTTTGCGGCCTTCCGTCCGATTGACGGCAAATCCTATATGGTGCAGTTCGGCTTGGCCCAGCTTCGGCGGGGCGAGAGGGTTCGGATGCTTGAGGTTGGTCCCAAGCCCATCGTGGTGAGCTTCAGGCCGCTTCGCTACGACGAATTACAGGAGAGCATTGTGCCGGAGAAGATTCGCAGGATACCGGGTTACGAGGGCTATAGGCTGCAAGTGAAAGCAGCGAAAACAATTTCGGACTTGTGCTGGGTTTCCCACCCCGGTCAGACCTTTTTCAATGAGGCTTTCAGGCTGGTTGTGGATGCAGCCTGAAGCCGCTAAAACGGTGGCGTGAAAACCTGCGGTCGCTCCGGCGCTTCTGGGCTAAGCGGCATTCCCAATCCAAATCCGCGTCACCACCGGCACCGGCCCAACTGGCGGCGGCTCATGAAACACCACCTGCTCGACTCTTGCCCGCCAGCCGACGGTGTACCACGTATCATCGCCCTGCCGAACCCAAGTGCTGCGTCGCGCTCCCTCGTTAAGCTCGAACAT
>CAZOIM010000239.1:0-4774 GCA_964579855.1 uncultured Ignavibacteriaceae bacterium
GACAGCCCAAATCGATTTGCCGTTGCGAGCGCGACCGATGGCGTGGTAACCAATCATGTCAATTTGTTTCCAGGTCTTTCCTCCGTCTGTTGAATAATCGGAACCGGAAGGACCAACTGAAACAAGATATTCCTTTGTGAGGTAAGTGACTGCTGATCGAAATCCTGCCGGGGGAGAGTTGTTTGCCAACTTCCAAGAAATTCCGCCGTCACTCGTGAGTGCAACATTACTGTCCGAAGCATTTTCCTTTTTATAATCTCCACCGACGACTACTCCGCATTTCTCATCCCAAAATGCAACTGAGAAAATTCCTGAAGATTCAGTACTCTGCAAGATCGGTGTATTAGTCACATCCCATGTCTCTCCACGATCACTCGAGCGAAATACGCTCGCTGCATCGACTCCACTGCCAATCCATACATTTGTAGCACCGGTCACCGTGATTCCAGAACCGCTGGCAGCGAATGCTCCTTCTCCGAGCCGAGCTTCGGGGATTAGTGATGGAGGGATCCTGTTCCATAATGATCCACCATTTGTGGTGCGAAGGATGAAAAGATGCCCATCGATCGCATCTCCGACTGCAATTCCATTCGCGGAGTCCCAGAACGCAAACTCATCGAGAAAGACTCGCGGATCGCTGGCAACGTACTGGAGTATCCAGTCCTCGCCACCGTTCGTCGTTTTGTAGATTCTGGAGAGGTCTCCAGTTCCGATGCTTAGGACAGACGCGTTCAGTCCATCAAACGCTTCGATGTCCCGAAAGTCAAGAGAGTCTGCTCCTTGCACTTTGAAAACCAGCCACTCTTTGCCGCGGTCGTTAGTGCGGACAATGGTCCCATGGTTTCCACTTGCCCACGCCAGACTATCGCTAACGACGGAAACAGCTCTCAAGCGCTCGTTCGTACCGCTTTCTTCGTGAAGCCACTGAGCGTTCAGAGTCACCGATGTGAACAACGCAAAGAGTAGATATCGCATTTAATCAATGTCTAATCACTTAATATCTTTCGAGCTGTCCCGAGACTCAAAGGAATGGCTGATCAATTGATGGACTCTGTTGCGTAAAGAATCGAGCTCGCTCGTCTGCGATATACATACAGTATTCGTGGCGAACGCCGAATTCACCAGGGATCGACACTGTCGGTTCATCGCTGAAGCACATGCCGGGCTGCAACGGTGTCTTGTTGCCGGGGACGAGATATGTCCATTCGTGCCCGTCAAGTCCAATGCCGTGGCCGGTTCGGTGAGGCAATCCAGGTACTTCAAAGCCAGGTCCGAACCCAGCATCAACGATCACTTTGCGAGCCGCTGCATCAACACTTTCGCACGGAACGCCAACTTTTGCCGCTGCGTAACCGGCATCCTGGGCACGCCGAGCGAGATTCCAGATGTCGCGCTGGCGCTGCGTTGGTTTGCCGAATACGACAGTGCGGCTGATATCCGATTGATAACCTTCAACGCTGCACCCTCCGTCCATCAAAACGACATCGCCATCTTTGAGTCTCTGGGGCAACGCGCTGCCGTGAGATGAAGCTGTCGCAGTCCCAAAATTTGCATCTGCACCACCCGAGACTCCGAGTGCACGAAATGCAGATCGACAGTTGGACTCAAAATCTGCCGGCGTCATTCCTTCTTTGAGAGTTGCTGTAGTGGCTTTGTATGCCACGATGGTGATGTCATTTGCTCTTTGCATCAGAGCAATTTCCGCGGGCGACTTGTACATGCGACATCCTGCTGTCACCGGAACAGCGCTTACATAATCGTACTCACCGGCTTCGTTCCGGATACCATCGAGCAGAAAGTAGCGGACCCGTTCTTCTATCCCAATTTTCCCTGAACGAATCCCACGATCCCTGAATATTCCCGCCACAACTTTGAATGGACTCTCGTCCTCCTCCCACGTACGAATGTCCTTGCCAAACTTGATCAGTTCCTTCATCCGATCCTCTTCGAATTTCGGACAAACCCACGCGAGTTCTCCTTTCGCAGGTATCACCAGCGCAATCATTCGTTCGCTGATCCACGTTCGCATGCCCGTGAAATAGAACGAACTTGTTCCCGGTTCGATGAACATGGCGCCGATACCAGCATCCGTCATGAGTCTCTGAGCTTTGTCAATGCGATCCCAGCGTTCTCCGTCGGAGATCGGAACTACGCCGTCCATCATAGGTTTCAATTGTTTGATCGGATCCGGAATTGATTGAGCTTCCGCAAAATCTGCGGATGCCAGGAATGCAGCACTTGCCGTTGCCGCAGCAGACAATTTCAAAAAATCTCTTCGTTTGTGCATAGTCATCCTCAAGTTGTTGTGGTAGGAGCAGCAACGTCAGTGCGATTGAATCTAATCCAAAGGAAGTAAATGGGTATTCCTATGAGGACGATGATCACGCCAGGCCAGGTGTACATTGGCTTGTATATCAACAAATCGATACAAATGAGCGCGGCGACAAAGACATACAGCGCCGGCAACACAGGATAGCCAAACGCCTTGTAAGGCCTTTCAGCATTCGGTCGTTTCCTTCTGAGGATGAAGAGTCCTGAAATGGTCAGTACATAGAATATGAGAACCGCAAAAATCACATAGTCCAACAGATCGCTGTACGTGCCGGAGAAACAAAGAAGACTTGCCCATGCCGCCTGTATGACCAGAGCGAATGCCGGGACTGAGTTCTTGTTCAGTTCTCCAGCACGACTGAAGAACAGCTTGTCCTTTGCCATAGCGTAGTAGAGCCTCGCTCCCGCCAACACCAATCCGTTCGTGCATCCAAACGTCGAAATCATGATCAGGACCGCCATGATCACCGTGGCGAGGTCTCCGAATATCATCGAAGCGGCGGCGGTGCCAACCCTGTCAGATGTGGCGAATTGGATTCCGCGGCCAACAACGTCAGTCCCTCCGGGACTCCCAACAACGGGGAGCAAGAGGATGTACGCTACATTCGAAAGGATATAGAGCACGGTTACCAGAACCACTCCCATGGCAAGGCTTCTTGGTAGATTCTTTTTTGGATCGATCACTTCCCCGGCTGTAATCGCAACGTCGTGCCACGAGTCCGCTGCGAACAAGGACCCAACACTCGCTACACCGATCGCCACCAATATCTTCCAACCCGAAAGCGACTCAACGTAGTCAATTGATCCCCCCTGCATATGCGTCCACGTTGCAGTCCAGAAATTTGAGAAGTTTATAGCAATGGCTTCGTGGTTTCTTACGACAAACAGGCCGAGGAGAATAATGCCAATCAGTGCGGCGGTCTTCGTAAGTGTGAAAACATTCTGAACCGTTTTTCCTTCGCGAACACCCAGAAGATTTACCCATGTCAGGATGACAATGCACAGGACTGCAGTAATTTGGGCAGTAGTGATCTTCAGCCCCAAAAAGCCTATTAAGAAATTCTTGTCGCTGATCCAGGGAATCAACACGCCAGAAAATTTTGCGAATGCGACTGCAACTGCGGCAATCGTCCCAGTCTGAATGACCATGAAGAATGTCCAGCCGTACAGAAAACCAACAAGAGGGTTGTAGGCTTCCCTGAGGTACACATATTGACCGCCTGCATGCGGCATCATCGCGGAAAGCTCGCCGTAGCTTAGCGCTGCGATGAGGGTCAAAACACCTGTAATAACCCACACGAGCATCAACAACCCTGCCGAACCAACGGTACGGGAAATGTCTGCGCTGACAATGAATATTCCCGAACCGATCATACTGCCAACGACGATCATAACAGAATCCAGCAACCCGAGTCTACGCTTGAATTCGCGTTCCTGCTCTTGTTGAGCCATGCTGCTTTCTCCTTCTGTTTCTAAGTAGGTGTTTTCAAATCCATCAGTTGCTGCAGAGGGATTCGACTTCGGATATTGTCTTCGCAATCTTCCTGCCGAGCACGCGATATCCTTTTGGAGTCACAAGGATGTCGTCCTCAATCCTTACGCCTCCAAAATCCATATACTTCGCAATGGCTGAATAATTCAGATACTCCTCGAATTTGTGTTCGACTCGCCACGCCTTGAACAGTTCCGGAATGAAATAGATGCCCGGTTCAACGGTAACCGCATATCCGGGCTGAAGCGCCTTTGCCATCCGAAGATAGCAGAGACCGAATTGGGAACTCCTTTGAGTACTCCCATCGTAACCGATGTACTCCTCACCGAGATTTTCCATGTCGTGAACATCAAGTCCCATCATATGTCCGGTCCCACACTGGAAGAACATTGCGTGTGCTCCTGCTTGAACGGCTTCTTCAGTATCGCCTTTCATCAGTCCGAGATCCTTAAGTCCAGTCGCAAGCGTTCGGCAAGCCGTCAGGTGGACCTCCTTATACGGTACTCCCGGAGCTATCATCTCAATTGACCTCTTTTGCGCATGGTAGACCAGTTGATAGATTTCACGTTGCCTTGGCGTGAACTTGCCGCTCACAGGAAACGTGCGAGTGATATCTCCGGCATAGTGAAGTGAAGACTCCGCACCGGAATCGTTCACGACGATATCGCCCCGTTTCATTCTATTTGCGTGGCCATGGTTGTGGAGGGTCTCGCCGTGCACGGAGAATATTATTGGAAATGCAAGATCTCCTCCACGTGCGATGGCGATGCCGTTCATGATTCCTGCAACTTCTCGTTCGTATATTCCAGGTTTGGTTACTCTCATCGCCGTCATCTGCATTTCGCGAGTGATGTCTATCGCGATCTCGATCTGTTCGATTTCTTCCTTCAATTTCACCGAACGCTGATCGACAACAGCACGGATGAAATCCTTTGAGAAAGCGGAGTTTAG
>CAZOIM010000240.1:0-4762 GCA_964579855.1 uncultured Ignavibacteriaceae bacterium
GCATGGCGGTGCACATTGCAGCTCAACTTACTTCCGCAAACAGCGGATGATCCACATTCACCGACGCGCTAATTTCTTTGAGCGACGGAAATGCACGAATCAGGTTCTGTGGAACAAGCACCGGCTGTTTCTGCCGGATCATATGCCGGAGTTGGAATCCGTTCACGAGCGAGTTTGCATCCGGGTCGTTGTGGAATACCACATACGTTGCATGAGAAGCGATCCGCACGTGCTCGATGAGCGACAACAGCCGCTCGAGTTCTCCCTGACTGTAATAATAATGGTAACGATCTCCCTGTCCCGCGTTGTACCAGTTCTCCATATTCCGTCCCATCATCCGGAAATAGGCAACACCATCCCACGCCAGTGCGGTCAGCGGCATGTGATTTTTCAGCGCCGGCAAATCCACGTTGACAAGATGCATTTTGTTCTCCTGGAAGAAATTCCACATCAGCGGACTGTTCCAGGAATTGTGGCGCACTTCAACGAACAACCGGTACGGCTGAAACACCTTGCTCAGTTGCATCAGATAAAGCCGTCGCTCCCGCGTGTTTGCAAACGACGACGGAAATTGCATAACCAATCCCCCGAGTTTATCCACGGCCGCGAGGGGTTCCACGATCGTTTTCACTGCCCGGACGTCGTTTTTCGTCGCGTCGAACGTATGCGTGAACCCACGGAAGAGTTTGACGGTGAACTCAAAACGTTTGTTGACCGCCACGTCGTTAAGCCATTGCCGAGAATGGGCGGCGGTGAGGGAAGTGTTGTAGAACGTCGAGTTGACCTCCACGCTGTCGAAAAACTGACTGTAATACTCGAGTTTCCGGAACCCCTTTTTGGGCTTTGGCGGATAAAAGAGTTTGTGGAATGGCTCCAAATCCCATCCTCCCATGCCCACGTGGATAGTGTGATCGTCCGGCATAATCATGGCAACCTCCTCAAAACGTGTGGAACAGCACCTCTCGTTGTCTGAATGACATTATGACAAATTTGTCGTGTTGTCAAGTTAAAAAATGACAAAAATGTTTTTCTCCAGAATATCAACAATGGAGCCAAATAAGAAGCGCACGGGTTGACATCAACTCGGGAATCCGCTACATTAGTGCAACGAAAAACATAGACCCCGGCAAATCGGCAGGGATTCTATGTGACAAAGAATTAAGGTGATGGGGATAGAAGCCTCTGTCGGTGAGAGCCGGCAGAGGCTTTGCCATTTTCAGTGGTCCAGAAAAAAGGTTACGCAAGCTTTCCAAGGGGGTTCCCATGAACACAACCGGCACACCAAAACAAATCAAGCCGTCAAGCAGTTTCGTCACCGTAGCGTGGTTGTTGGGATTGTCACTCATATGCTTGACCCCGACGCAATCCCAGACGAGCCAGGCATTTGATCTGACTGCGTACAAACAATTTCTGAACGCGCATCAAGACCTGTCTTCCGAGCAGCTCCGATCGATGTATTCGGCCGGGACCTTCTCGGACAAAGCTATCACAGATTTTGGAAACGCCCGCTATGGCGATTCAATCAGGATCAAGTATGGTCTCACGGCGTATGAAAAATCCCTGGTTGAACACAACGGTTTTATGGTGAGCGAGCGTCTCAAGTCCACATCGTTTGGCAGTGCATTTCAGGACATCTACAGCAAAGACCTCCCACTGTTCATATCATCGGATGCCATCCTCCACGCAATCCATATGTCGTACGATGCAATGCTTATGGACATCGAAACAGCCACACTCAGGCAGACGCTCGATTCCCTGCTGGCACGGCTGCATTCCCAGGTTCCCGTGCTCGCAGCCAGGTACGAATCCATCCCGGCAATGCACCAGTCGCTGCTTGATCTCGATGTATTCTTGACTGTCCCGCGTCTTCTCCTGGGAGACGTTGTCTCCCCGCAATTCACGGAAAACACCGATGCGATCACAGCACTCATAGATCTCATTAAGGCGGAACAAGAGGCACCCTACCCTCTTTTTTCGACCCAGGACAGAGATATCGATTTCAGTCAATTCACAATCCGCGGGCATTACACGCTGAAACCGGAACTGGGAAAGTACTTCCAGGCGATGATATGGCTCGGGAGAATGGAGATCTATCTCATTGCTCCCGCAAACACGTACCCACCCGTCGCCGATTCGAATGTCCAACGCCAGACGATCGATGCGGCACTCCTCGTTGAGGCTGCGAATGCCGGAGGAGCGTTTGAGTTGCTCGAAAGGATGGATTCCATCATTCATCATCTCGTTGGTGAATCCGATAATGTCACGTTGCCCAATATGCGCTCTCTTTTGGAAATGACGAAAACCGACAGCGCCAGTCAATTACTGGACGTACAGCGATGGAAGGCGTTTCAGGATACACTTGTGAGCAAGCCGTATGCGTTCCAGCGCATCCTTTCGCAAATCCTTATCACCTCACCCACGGATCCCGACGTCATCGTGCCCGCTTCATCACTCCTGCTGCTTGGACAACGGTTCGTCATCGATTCGTACGTGACGGGAAACGTGGTGTTCGACAAGATCAAATACGAACAACGGAAATGGTGGCGCGCTCTTCCATCGACCTTCGATGTACTGTTCTCACTTGGAAACGATGCTGCGGCACAGCTGCTCGAGTCAGAGCTTGCCCAATACCACTATTCGACAAACCTCGCTGCGCTCCGATATTTGATCGATTCTTACGAGACGGACTTCTGGAACAGCACAGTCTATAATTCCTGGTTGAATTCCATTCGTTCTCTCAACCCTCCGCTCGACCGGACTTCCGTCCCGCCCTTCATGAAGACCGCCGCTTGGTGGCAGGAAAAAATGAACACGCAGCTCTCTTCGTGGGCACAACTGCGACACGACAATCTGCTGTATGCGAAGCAGTCCTACACAGGCGGAACCTTGTGTTCTTTCCCGTACGTTTACATTGAGCCCATACCAGAATTCTATCGTGCATTGAAAATGATGGCGAGCAGTTCCTACGCAGCATTCGATTCGTGTTTATCCGGGACAAGTTGGACCAAAACCAACATCTTGGATTATTGGAATGGTCTGAAAAGCGACGCGGACACACTCGAGATCGTCGCCCAGAAAGAACTTTCGAATACTGCTTTGACTGATGCCGAGAACAAGTTTCTTCAGCGTGCCTTTTACACGAGCGGTTATCCCGCCTGCGGTGGCCCACCCTATATTGGCTGGTACTACGACCTGTATTATACGGGTTCGGCAGGCTTCACCAAGACAGATCTTGTAGTCGCTGACGTCCACACGTGTCCGACCGACCAATTCGGCACAATGGTGGGATGGGTTCTCCACGCAGGCACAGGTCCTATCAATCTTGCTGTCGTCGTGGCGCCTGTGCCTGACGGCCAACAGGCTGCGTTCGTTGGACCGGTTATGAGCTATTACGAACACGTGAGCACGAATTTCAAACGCCTGACAGATGAGGAATGGAAGACGGCATATCAAATCTCGCCATCTTTTCGTCCTGACTTCGTCAATCTCTACCTCGCAGATTCGACGGGCAATCAACGACCGGGCGTCGCACCGTCGCTTGTCACATCTGTGCAGACTCCTCAGGACAATCCGGTTATTCCTTCAACAATCATGCTCGGAAGGAATTTCCCTAATCCATTTAATTCATCGACCATTATCACGTTCTCCATTCCTCCGGGGCTGTCGAACTCGCGCGTGGAGTTGTGGGTTCACAACGTGCTTGGGCAGAGAGTGAAACTGCTGCTAAGCCAGCCCATGCCCGCAGGGAAGTATGCGGCAAGATGGGACGGGATGACTGAAAACGGATCTGTGGCGGCAAGCGGTGTCTATTTCTATAGTCTTCGTGCGGGAAGCTACGTGCTGACTGGCAAGATGAGTTATGTGAAATAGCGTTGATGCTTGGGGAATCTGCGGTCTGAAGAACGCGCCATGACAAAAAACAACAACGCCCTCCGAAGAGGGCGTTTTCGTCCAAGCGATAACAGAATGGATTACGCTGCTTTTGCCGCGCTCTGAACCTTGGCAAATTCGGCGAGGATTTCGATTCGTACCTCGTTACTCACCATCACGCCGCCAGCTTCGGTCAACGCATTCCATTGAAGGCCAAAGTCAAACCGATTGACCTTTCCTTTGACTTCAAATCCGGCAACCTTTGCGCCACCCATTCCAGCAACGGTTCCGTTATAGATCACGCCCAGTGTGATTTCCTTTGATACGCCCCGCATCGTCAGATCACCAACGACCTGAAGTTCGAAGTCAGAAGTCTTCTTGACGGACTTGGAAACAAACGTCATTTTCGGATTGTTCGCGGCATCGAAGAAATCAGCGGATTTCAAGTGTCCATCCCGTTGATCATTCTTGGTGCTGATGCTGTTGACGTCCGCTTCAAACGTAAACTTTGCATCGCTGAAGTCATCCTTGGTAGCTTCGATCGTCGCATCGAATTTCCCGAACGTTCCTGTAACCGTCGAAACGACCAGGTGTTTTACTCTGAAATTGATTTCCGAATGAACCGGATCGATTTTCCATTGTGCCATTGCTAGTTCCCTCTCAGTTATTGAAATGTGATTTTGATGTTCAAAATTGATGCTACAAATATAGCATGGAGAGGGTGCGTGAAGCATTCACCCAAGATAAGAAATCGCGTTAACGTATGGTAACGACGACGGGTAAATGAGGGAGAATCAAAACAAACAGGGTCCTGTCATTGCGATCCCGACGGGAGTCGGGAGAAGCAATCTCGCCTTTAGATACGAACCGGGAGGTCAGATTGCTTCGTCGT
>CAZOIM010000241.1:0-4710 GCA_964579855.1 uncultured Ignavibacteriaceae bacterium
CAACTTCACTACTCCCGATTCATTTGTAGAGTGGTGCCAGAAAAATGGAGTGAAGCTCTGGGGTCATACGCTGCTTTGGCACGCACAGACAGGTCGTTGGTTCTTCGAAGGACCAGATGGCCAACCTGCAACGCGTGAATTGGCCATGGAACGATTGAAGAAACACATCTTTACTGTCGCTGGACGCTACAAAGGTCGTGTTATTGGCTGGGATGTGGTCAACGAAGCGATCGCGGATAGCGGTGCCGGCGAAACGGAGAATCTTCGTAATCGCAGTTGGTACAAAACGATAGGACCGGACGTTCTGACCATGGCGTTCAAGTGGGCTCATGGGGCTGATCCGAATGCAAAATTGTATTACAACGACTACAATATTGAGCAAGGTGCTGTGGAGAACAAAGGCAAACACGCCAGCTCAATGATTCTGCTCAAGCGTCTTATCGCAGAAGGAGCGCCGATTACCGGCGTGGGTATCCAGGGACACTGGTATTTGGAAGTCAACCTTGCCGATGTGGAAAAAGCGATTACCGATTACGCGTCATTGGGACTGAAGGTCAGCATCACCGAGTTGGACGTGACAGCAACAGGCAGCAACAGCGGCGCCTTCGGTGTCCGTGGCGCCGACAGAACCATCCCGAAAGAAAACTACCTGAAGCAGGCTGAAGTATACAAGGGATTGTTTGAAATCTTCAAGCGTCACGCAGACGTCATTGACCGTGTCACATTCTGGGGTATCAGCGACGCTCGGTCGTGGCGTTGGGGTCAAGATGCGCTTTTGTTCGATCGCCAATTGCAGCCAAAGCCGGCTTTCAATGCTGTTATTGAAGCAGGTTCAAAATAGAATGTGACGTCGTCGCCATGAGACGATGTACACCTATCTGGGCGTCATCTACCACGATCACGTCATTGTGAGTAGTGAGTGATTCGGATGGCGTTTATAGTTTGTAATCGAAAATTTATAAATTAGAATTGACGCAAAACATTGAGAATGAGGTACAGAAATCCGGCGGCCTCGTATTACATGTTCGGCGGAAATACCCTTCGCGACGTCGATCGTGTTCAAAATCGAATGATGACCTCATGACGTGCGATTGCTCAAACCGGTCGTTCCGGAGGTTCCATCTGTTCATTATGAAAATTACTAGTGCCGAGGCGACCTTTTTTCAATGTGGTGTACGGTAGGAAGGCCAAATACATTCGTACAGAGTGAACGGTGCTGAGGATAACCATCATCTGCCGCTATCAAGGCTCAAGCTAAGGAGAAAACCATGAAGCACTTCAAGAATATCACCACCGTCTTTGCAACCTTCGCTCTTCTCATAGGACTGATGACGTGCGAATGTGCAGGTCAGTGGCAATCTCGAAAAGTCCAATCGTTTGATTCGACCTGGCGATTTTGCGCCGGTGAAATCACAGGCGCTGAACGACCTGAGTTCAATGACGCAGCTTGGCTCACAGTGGATGTGCCGCACGACTGGAGCATTCAAGGACTCGCCAAATCTGAAAATAGCGGGGAAGGCACGGAGGAACTACCCGTAGTGAAAGGTGAGTGGAAATTCAATAAGGGTGACGACTCACTTTGGAAGACACCTGAGTTTAAGGACAGTGTTTGGCAGGTTGTCAAGCTTCCCGCGACGTGGGAAGAACATTCGAACTACACGGAAGATAATGTCTATGGGTGGTACCGACGTGAACTGATCGTCTCTGCGGATTTGCAGGGAAAGGACATCTACATCAATGTCGGCAAGATTGATGACGCAGACGAGACGTTTTTCAATGGCGTCAAAGTTGGCGGACTCGGTCAATTTCCGCCACACTACACCACTGCATGGGATATCATCCGCCGCTACAAAGTGCCCCACGAGTTAATCCACTATGGCGGCAAGAACATCATCGCTGTTCGCGTATTTGATGGCGTGCAAGGAGGGGGTATCTATAATGACGGAACGAGAATAACGGAAGGTATTTTTGAATCGACCTCTCCGGCAGGGAGCGGTGGGGGATACATCAACGCAGGCACGGGGTGGTACAGAAAAGAATTTAGACTTCCAGGAAGTGTCCAGGGAAAGCGTGTCTTCATCGAATTTGACGGCGTGTACATGGATAGTGACGTTTGGCTCAACGGTGTGCACCTCGGCAATCGGCCCTATGGTTACTCAAGCTTTCAATATGAATTGACCCCGTACTTGAAATTTGGTGACGAGAAGAATGTTCTGGCAGTTCGGGCCAGGGTGCAGCAGCCTTGCTCGCGTTGGTATTCAGGCGCAGGTATTTACCGGCATGTGGGTCTGACGATTAAGGACCCGGTGCACATTGAGCACTGGGGGACGTATGTGAGTACTCCCGAAGTGTCCGAACATGAGGCGACGGTGCGGGTTATCACGAAGATTCGGAATCAGTCCTCCTCAGCGCGGAAGGTGAATCTGGAAGCCGTCTTGGTAGACGTGACCGGACACAAGCTTGCGACCAGCAATGCCACTCAAGAGCTGAAAGCGGACAGCACAGGTGTGTTCGAGGAAGTCTTCAAGTTCGCAAAGCCTAAACTGTGGTCGCTGGAAACTCCCCGGCTTTACCACATTGAATCCACAGTCAAAGTCGAAGGCCATGTCGTTGACGGCACCGTCACGTCATTTGGCATCCGCACGTTTGAATTTACTGTGGACAAAGGATTCTTCTTAAACGGAAAACACGTCAACATCAGAGGAGTCTGCGACCATCACGATATGGGTAGTTTGGGTTCAGCCGTCCACATGCGGGCCATCGAGCGCCAATTGGAAGTCTTGAAAAGCATGGGATGTAATGCCATACGCACGAGCCACAACCCGCCCGATCCCGAACTGCTGGATTTGTGCGACCGCATGGGGTTCCTGGTGATGGACGAAGCGTTCGATGAATGGAAACAATCAAAGACCCTGCACGGGTACGGTCGGTTCTTTGACGAGTGGAGCGAACGAGACCTTACAGATATGATCCATCGCGACCGAAACCATCCCAGCATTATTCTCTGGAGCATCGGCAACGAGATTCCTGAACAGGAAAGTGCCGATGGCTACCAAATGGCGAAACGGCTTGCCGATATTTGTCATAACGAAGACCCTACCAGGCCGGTCACCTCGGCGTGCAATACGCTGGATGCGGCCGTAACAAATGGGTTCGCAAAGCCGCTTGATGTCGTGGGAATCAATTATCAATTGCCTGCTTATCAGAAACAACGCGGGAAGGCAAAGCTCATTGCATCGGAAACCGCATCGGCTGTCAGCACACGCGGAGAATACAACCTGGTTCGCGATGGCGATTCTCTAAAGATAGTAAAAGAGTTGAATAGCCAGTGCACGTCGTACGACATTATCGCACCCGATTGGGGCAACACCGCGGAATCAACACTGAAGGCAGTGAAGAACGCTCCTTGGGTTGCAGGCGAATTTGTATGGACGGGTTTTGATTACATCGGCGAACCGACCCCGTTCCCGTGGCCTTCCGCAAGTTCCTATTTCGGAATCGTTGATTTGTGCGGTTTCCCCAAGGACCGATATTATCTTTATCAGAGCCAGTGGACGGACAAGCCTATGGTCCACATATTTCCGCACTGGAATTGGCAGGGTTTTGAAGGTCAGGAAATTCCTGTCTGGTGCTACAGCAATTGTGAGTCTGTAGAGCTGATGTTGAACGGAAAGTCTCTCGGCGAAAAGAAATTCAGCGATACAAAAGATTTACACCTTGTGTGGAAGGTTCCCTATGCTGCCGGAACGTTGAAGGCGATTGCCAGGAGCAGCGGAAAGACAGTGTGCACAGATGAAGTTCAGACAGTAGGCGCTCCGGCTAAAATTGTATTGACACCTGACCGCACCACAATCAATGCTGACGGCGACGACCTATCATTTGTAACAGTCAAGGTTGTGGACAACAAAGAACGTGTTTGCCCCAATGCGGACAATCTTGTGAAGTTTAGAATTGAAGGCGAGGGCTCTATTGCAGGTGTAGGCAACGGAAACGCTGTCAGCCATGAGTCATTCAAAGCCCATAACCGGAAAGCATTTCATGGACTGTGTCAAGCCATTGTTCAATCGAAACGCGAACGAGGAACCATACGTCTTCTTGCGGAGTCCGAAGGTCTCCAGGGGAGTGAAGTTGTGATTCAAGCGAAATGAGAGGCCTCCAACTGGTCACCAGATTAAGAACAGCCGAACGGATATATGCCTGACAGTAACCTATGAAATTCATTCTTTCTGTGATGATCGTTCTGATCCCTTCGGTTTCTCCGGGACAGTCGATAGGAGACTATAAGCAATTCTCCGACAAAGTGAATGTACCTCTGACGGAAGGAACACTCAGCGTTTGTCCACTGACCGACAATGCCGTTAGGATCAAGTTCTTCAACAATGTCGATGTGCGAATGCCTGAACTTGTCTTCACTTCATATGTTCGGACCCCCGAGTTTAAGGTGTCCGATTTACCTTCAAAGTTCGAGGTCCGAATCAAAAACATGGTTGTCGTTCTCGACAAGCAGAATGGCAGATTGTCTTTTGAAGATAATTCGGGCAAAGTGTTCCTGAGCGAAAAGGCAGGAACCCGGAAGTTGGTGCCCGATTCAGTAATGGGCGAACAGTGCTTTGTCGCAGAACAGACCTTTGAATCTCCCGCTGACGAGTACCTTTTTGGATTGGGACAATTCCAGGATGGGCACTTCAACGTCAAAGGCATCAGCCGTCG
>CAZOIM010000242.1:0-4679 GCA_964579855.1 uncultured Ignavibacteriaceae bacterium
GGAAAGTTTATTCCCCTGAACAATGGCGAGTGAAGAAAGCCCAGGATGATTCCGTGAAGACAAATCGTAAGTACATCGAACAACGAACGGTCGACCAGGTGCTTGTGGGTGATCGACGAAGCGAAACGGAACACAATCTTCGGGGTGACACAACAATGGGCGGAGTCGATGATGGTGAAGGATGGCGCGAATCTCGCAACTCCTGGTTTAGTTATGATCTCAGGATCGGACTTCAAAAACCTGTGACCCTGGTATGCTCATATCAGGGTAGCGAAGGTCAATCACGGATCTTTGACATTCTTGTGGATAACGAGTTCATTGCGACTCAAACGATGCAGTACCATCCGACAGAAACATTTGATATTGTATATCCGCTTCCCGTTTCCCTCACGAAAGGAAAATCCAGCATCACTGTGAAGTTTGTTGCTCAAACTCACGCAACAGCAGGAAGCGTGCTTGATGTCCGTGCCGTCCAGTAGCTTTGCCCGCGTGGTAATAAATTGAGTTGGCGGAGAATCTAATTTACAGTATGAGGATTTTTGGACCTATGAGAATAACGAAAATTGACGTCTATCAAGTGAGCTATGGCTTGCACGACAAGACTTATGCATGGTCAGGCGGACATTCCGTCAGCAAATTCGTCAGCAATATCGTACGGATTTCCACGGATGATGGCATAGAAGGATATGGCGAAGTCTGTCCTCTCGGATCAGCGTACATGGATGCTTTCGCACGCGGTGTTCCCGCAGGAGTCGAAGAACTCGCACCTGTTCTTATTGGACAGGATCCGACCCGTATCAGGTCTATCAATGCACTTATGGATTCGGCGCTCGGTGGACATCATTACGTCAAATCTCCCATCGATATCGCATGCTGGGACATATTGGGAAAGTCAACCGGGAAACCCGTTTCGGTTCTTCTCGGAGGTCGAACGGTGGAAGAGTATCCGTTGTACCGCGCAATCTCACAACGGTCTCCTAAGGAAATGGCGAAGGATGTCGCAAAGTACCGGTCGCAGGGATATCGAAAATTTCAGCTCAAAGTTGGAGGTGATCCAGATGTAGATATCAAGCGAATCAGAGAAGTCTTGGGAATCCTGAAACCAGGCGACATACTCGTAGCGGACGCGAACACCGGATGGCTTCCTCATCAGGCGATCCGCGTCTTGAACGCTCTTGCACATGAAGATTTCTATGTCGAAGCCCCGTGCGTAACGCACGAAGAATGTTTGACAGTCCGTCAACATACACGGCTTCCATTTATTATCGATGAACTCATCACCGGCGTAACCCCGTTCTTGAGAGCCTACGGAGACCATCTCATGGATGTCGTAAACATCAAGATTTCCCGGGTCGGCGGTCTCACAAAGGCAATGCAGCTTCGCAATTTGTGCGAATCCGTCGGCGTGGCGATGACGATCGAAGATAGTTGGGGCGGAGACATAACGACTGCCACGATTGCCCACCTCGCGGGCAGCACCAGACCGGAATTCCTCTTTACTTCGACAGATTTCAATAGCTATATTGATTTGCATGTGGCGCCAGATGCTCCTGAGCGAAAAGAGGGAAAGCTTGCGGTCCCCTCAAAGCCAGGGCTTGGATTAACCATCAACGAAAAAACACTTGGCAAGCCGGTCGTAAGCTGTCGCTGAGCATGGTTCAGATCCCGGCTTCAACGCCTAGACGTAATGTTTACCCTGCACTCGTAGTTCGTTCCACCATCTCACGAAAGGTATTCACATGAAACAGCGTCAGCTCCTTTGTGTTCTCTCTCTCTCCTTTTTCTCGACTCTGCCTCTCTGCGCACAAACCCCGTCTGATTCAATGCTAACTCTCGACCGGATTTTCAAGAGCCGCGAATTCTCCGGAGACAGATTTGGTCCTGCTCGATGGCTGAATGAAGGATCCTCTTACACAACGCTTGAACCATCTGAAGCCCAGAAAGGGGCTCGAGATATCTTGCGATATGACACCAAGTCGGGCAAACGAGAAATTCTCGTTTCAGCTGTTAAACTCATTCCTCCCGGCGAAAAAGAACCACTCAGCATCGAAGACTATTCCTGGTCACCCGACGGAAAATTGCTTCTTGTGTTCACGAACTCGAAGCGCGTCTGGCGACAGAATACTCGCGGCGACTACTGGGTAATTGATCTTGCCACATGGAAAATGAAGCAACTTGGCGGGTTGGCCGCCCCCTCGTCTCTGATGTTTGCAAAATTTTCACCAGACGGAAAGAAAGTCGCTTACGTGAGCGAACATAATCTCTACGTCGAGTTCTTAGTAGAAGGAAAAATCACTCAGTTGACGAGCGACGGGTCTTCTACCATCATCAATGGCACGTTTGACTGGGTGTATGAGGAGGAATGGGACGATCGCGATGGATTCCGTTGGAGTCCGGACAGCAAGTTGATCGCCTACTGGCAATTGGATGCTTCCGGAGTAAAGGATTTCTTCCTGATCAATGATACGGACTCTCTCTATTCGTACGTAATTCCGGTCCAATATCCCAAAGTTGGCACGACGCTCTCTGCCTGCAAAGTTGGCGTTGTGAGTGCAGAAGGTGGAGCAACGCGATGGATGGATGTGGCCGGTGATACAAGGAACAACTACGTCCCCCGCATGGAATGGGCGGATAATTCGAAAGAGATCGTCTTTCAGCATATGGACAGGGCACAGCATACAGATCAGGTGATGCTTGGCGACGCCGCGACTGGCACCGTGCGAACTGTTCTGACCGACAGCGATACAACGTGGTTTGAGATCGTCGATGATCTTCAGTGGTTTGACAAAGGAGACCGTTTCAGCTGGGTAAGCGAGAGTGATGGATGGCGTCACGTCTACCTGGTCTCCCGCGACGGCAAGGAAAAGCTCCTTGTCACTCCTGGTGACTATGACGTTGTTCGTATCCTCAGGATCGACGAAGATGGCACATGGATGTACTTCATTGCCTCACCGGAAAATGCCACTCAGCGCTACCTCTACAGGATCAAGATGAACGGGAAGGGGAAACCCGAACGGCTTACTCCGGCCAACCAACCTGGATTCCATTCCTACGGAATATCTCCGGATGGTAAATGGGCGCTCAATACGTATTCTACTTTCGATGCACCGCAATCGATTGAACTCGTCAGCCTGCCAAACCATAAAGTTGTTCGCACTCTGGTTGAAAACACAAAGCTTCGAGAGAGCCTTGCCAAAGTTGCATGGGGAAAGGACGAGTTCTTCAAAGTTGACATAGGCAATGGAGTGAAGCTTGACGGCTGGATGATGAAACCATGGAACTTTGATCCGGCAAAGAAATACCCGGTGCTCGTGTACGTCTATGGTGAACCGGCAGCGCAGACGGTGCTTGATGCGTGGAGTTCACGCAATGGTCTGTGGCACGAAATGTTGACACAACAAGGGTACATAGTCTTGAGTGTCGATAATCATGGAACTCCAGCGCCAAGGGGTCGGGCGTGGAGAAAGAGTATTTACCGCAAGATTGGCATTATCGCCTCTAAGGACCAGGCTGCGGCAATCAAGGTCATCAGAACCTGGCCGTTCGTCGATTCGACCCGCATCGGCATATGGGGATGGAGCGGTGGTGGATCAATGACGCTCAACATGATGTGTCGCTACCCCGACCTTTATCAAACCGGCATGTCGGTTGCGCCAGTGCCCGACGAGCATTTGTACGATGCGACGTACCAGGAACGATACATGGATCTTCTCCAGAACAATGAAGAAGGCTATCGTCTTGGTTCGGCCATCACCTATGCGGACCAGTTGAAGGGAAATCTTCTCATCGTTCACGGTTCTGGTGACGACAATGTACACTTCCAGGGGACGGAGCGCATGATCAACGCTCTGGTAAAAGCCAACAAACCTTTCTCCATGATGGCCTATCCGAATCGTTCGCACGGTATTTTTGAAGGCGAGAATACGACGCTCCATCTTTTCAATTTGCTGACACGCTATCTGCATCAGAATCTTCCGGCAGGTCCACGCTAGTCAATAGTGATTGCCTTGAAGGTGTCATGGCTTATGCTGTGACACCGCACTGGCACAACGAGAGTATCCGTTCTGCACTTAAGGAGAAAGAAGTGTTTTCTTCGAAAACGTATGTGTCTCGAAGATCCGTTTTGAAAGAACGGATGAAGTCGGGTCTTCTTCTTTTCCTCGGGAACGAGGAGAGTCCGATGAATTACAAAGACAATACGTTTTCATTCCGACAGGACAGCACGTTCCTCTACTACTGGGGGCTGGACCATCCTTCACTCGCGGCAACAATCGATCTCGACGAAGGCAGAGAGACGATCTTCGGAAATGATCCCAGTGTGGATGAAATTGTCTGGACTGGACCTCAGAAACTGGTCAAAGAAAAAGCCGCGGCGGCAGGTATTTCTGCGACGATGCCGCTGAAGAAGCTTGGTGATGTCGTCAAAAATGCGCTGCTCAAGGGCCGGAAAATACATTTTCTGCGGCAGTATCGTGCAGAGAGTCTTCTAACATTGGAGTCTCTTCTTCAGATTCCTTCTCATCGTGTGAACGAAGCAGCTTCGAAGGATTTCGTCCGTGCTGTTGTCGATCAGCGTTCGGTGAAATCGAAGGAAGAAATCGAACAGATCGAGATCGCAGTCGACATCACTCGTGAAATGCAAATCACTGCGATGAAAATATCGAAGGTGGGAACGTACG
>CAZOIM010000243.1:0-4555 GCA_964579855.1 uncultured Ignavibacteriaceae bacterium
GGCCAGGAGGTTGTGATGGAAGCTGCCGACGTCGCCGCTGATCGAGGCGGCGAACGGTTGCGATCTCGTCCACTACGGCAACTGGGACGTGTTCATGCACCTCGCTGGACTCAACGAGATCAAGGTTCCGGTCCTGGTGAGCGTGCGATCTCACCGCTACCCCGAACGCCTGTATGCGGACCTGAAGCCGTTCAACGTGCATGTGGTCAATCCGGAATTGCAGCGGAAGTTCCCGGGATCACATTACATCCCAGATGGGATCGACGATGCGTGCTTTCGGCCGTTCGTGGTTGGGTTCGCCGGCAAGCCAGACGGCTACAAGGGCTTCCCGCTCATTGAGCAAGCCTGCCGTGAGTTGGGCGTGCGCTTCGACCCGGCAGTCGGGAACGTGCGACCCGAGTTGATGCCGGGATATTACGAGAATATCGACGTGCTGGTCTGCGCGTCAGAGGACGAAGGATTCTGCGCTCCTGTGATGGAGGCGCTCGCCCGCAATAGGCCGGTGATTTCTACGCGCGTGGGCGCCGCCTGGCACGCCAACCTGCCCCTGACCTGGGTAGACCGAACCGTGGAAAGCGTGAAAGGGGGAATCCTGAAGCATTGGGCCTCGCGGAATTTGGACGAGTTTCGCTGGGACCGGATCTGTGGTCAGTTCCGGGAACTGTATCGGGCACTGTATCGGGCACTGGCCGCATGAAACTCTCCATCGGGGCTGGCGTAATCCGTAGGGGCGGATGGGTTCATCTCGACGCGGTAGGCGGGGACATTACCGCAATCATCCCCCCGCTTCCCGCGGCGGTCACGAACCGCAAATGGGATGAAGTCGAGATGATCCACGTTCTGGAGCACTTCTACCCGTGGGACGCAGCGGCATTATTGCGGGACATTCGGGGAATCCTGGAACCGGGCGGGAAGTTGGTTATTGAGGTCCCGAATCTGCGCTTCGCGTGCGAGGTGCTTGCGGGAGTCAGATCGGCGCTCGACGGAATGGCTCCGGGGCAGTCCGATATGTGGGTGCTCTACGGTAACCCGGAATTGCTTGAGCCGCTACAGATGCACCGATGGGCGTATACGCCAGAGACGCTTTCGGCGGCCCTGCGGAGCGCCGGATTCAGCAGAGTTGATGTACTTCCGGCTCAATATCACGTTCCGGAGCGGGACTTTCGCATCGAGGCTCAATGCTGATCCGAAACGATGACGTAGCGGCCGACACCACACTGCGCGAGATTCAGACCTTCTGCGAAATCTGCGACCGCTACGGGGTTGGGATTATCCAGTGCGTAACCCCGCTTGGCGCAATCCGCCCCATTCGCCCTGAGATGAGCAACACGGAAATCATGCTCGCCGCGGGTGGAGGAACGTTCTTTCATAATGCTCCGGTAGTTCAGTATCTCCGGTCGCGCAACGATGCAATCGCCGTGCATGGATTGTGGCACACGCACGCGCCGACGTTGATTGACGTGGCCGTTGCGGAGCAAATCCTAGCGGCGTTCGGATTCGAGCCGAAGTATTTCGTGCCCCCGTTCAATGAGGGGCGCTATCCGGCCACATTCGGCGGACTCAAGACCGTGCAGTATGTTCCACGGCTAGAGGAATTCTTGGATGCTGGCGACCCCGGAGCGGAGATCGTGTATTTGCATAGCTGGCGCTTTCGCGAGGAATGCGGCCCGTTCACCTGGCAGCAACTTGACTCATGCCTGAGACGCCTTACACAACGGTAATCGAGCGGGGAACGAACCCCGTCAATGACCGAATCATCGACTTTCTGAAGCCGCGCATTCGCGGCCGATGGCTGGACATCGGCTGTAACAGCGGCTGGCTGCTCTCAGAGGTGCCCCGCGGTTCGGGGGTGGACGCGAGCCCGGAACTGGTTCAGCGAGCCCGTAGCAAGGGCCTGGACGCGCGGGTGGGGCTGGCAGAGTGCCTTCCGTTCGACGCCGCGGAGTTTGCGACGGCCGTCCTGTCCTGCGTGCTAGAGCAATGCGTGGATCCGGAAGCGGTGGTGCGGGAGGCGCAGCGGGTGGCCGGTCGGATCATCGGCGTCAACCCGATCCCGGGCGCCTCTCTCTGGGGCTCGGTTGGCGGGTGGGTAAGGTCGGTCATCCCAGAGGCCAGGATGCAGGCAATGGGCGCGAAGACGGAGCCGATGGACGAGCAGCGGTACTACTTCGAGATCGCATGAGCACGACGGTCTACACGGTCATTCTGGACGCGCACGATAATCTGCGGACGCCGTTTGTCAACCCGTCAGCGCGGTACGTCTGCTATGCCGATGAGCCGCTGCACCGGGTTCCGTGGCAGATTCAGCCCGCGTACCAGCCCTACGGCAACGTGCGCGACTCGAGAATCCCCAAGATCTTGTCCCATCTACATGTGGACAGCGAGTACTCGATTTACCATGACGGCTGCTTCGTGATTGCGTGCGACCCGGAGGAACTGGCGGCGGAGTGGATCAATGACGCCGACATTGCCCTATTCCGGCATCCTGGGCGACCGGATATCTACTCCGAGGCTGCTTACTGCCGGAGGGACGCGGGTGTTCTGAACTTCGATGAGGCATTGGCTGACGCCATCGACGCCCAAGTGGGTTGGTATCGGCGGGAGGGCTTCTACGGCGCTCCGTTCTTCGCTGGCGGGATTATCGTGCGGCGCGAGAACGCTGCGGTGCGCGAGTTCAACGAGTTCTGGTGGAGAGAATACATGGCCGGTTGCCGGCGAGACCAGTTCTCGCTCGCCTATGCAGTCTGGAAGACGGGAATCCGGGTGCGAATCATCGAAGGCGAAAGCCTCTTGACGCGGCCGGAGTTCAGTTTCAATTTCCATGCGAATTACGAAGATTCGGGACTGAACCCGGAATACAAAACTGAGCGACTGGAGCGTAGGGCGAGGATGGACCGGCTGAGGGCACTATGCGCGTAATCGGAGCCCTCCGGATCAAGAATGAGGCGCGGTGGATTCGCACCGTGCTGCGGTCGATCGCGCCATTGTGCGAGCGGACCTACGTGCTCGACGACCACTCGACGGATGGTACCCCGGAGCTGTGCGCGGTTGAGCCGGGGGTGAGCTTGATCCATTCCGGGTTCGATGGCATCCATGAGGCGCGCGACAAAGACTTCCTGCTTGCGGAGATTGCGGAAGATTACCGGGATGATGGGCAGACGTGGGTACTGCTGATCGACGGGGACGAAATCCTCGAGCCCTCCGGCCCGCAGAAGATCCGGGAATTGCTGGCGCGTCCGGATGTGGATCGCTACGCTTGGGGACTTAGGATTCTGTATCTGTGGGACCGCACCGACCAAGTGAGAAACGATGGCGTGTATGGCCGATTCTACAGGCCGTCGTTGTTCAGATTCACGGGTGCCGAGACGTTTATGCGGACAAACTTCGGCGGCAACTTCCACTGCTCGTCCGTACCGGCTCGCTGGGTGGGCGTGAACCGAAATTGCGATGCGGCGCTCTATCACACGGGCTACATGCTGCGCGAGGACCGTATTCGCAAGTACGAATGGTATCGGAGCATCGACCCAAACAATTCAGTTGAGGACGGATACCGCCACGTTGTCCAGGGCGATATTCCGGAAGTTCCAGCAGGAATGACACTGAGACACGCCGGCCCGCTTGAGTTGAGGCCGTTGGCATAGGAGATCACATGGGCGGAATGTATCCACCTTTCGGCGGAGTCGGGCTCTATGGCCCCTACGGCAGCGTCAGCCTTTACGGGTCGATTGTCACCTACGGGAGCCTCAATCTAACCGAGTCGTCTCCCACGCAGTCATTCACGGAGCCGCTTGACCTGTTGGAGGTCAAGACCTTCCTGCATTTCACCGCGGGCGACAACGACCGGAACGACGAAATCAGTTCCATGATTACGGCCGCGCGCGAACAGGCCGAAATCCTTCAGGGTCGCGATCTCGTCCGTAAGCAGTGGGATCTCTCAATGGACTACTGGAACGCCTATCGTGTGGAACTGCGAGATCCCCTGGTTTCCGTGGACCTCGTGCAGTTTACGAATTCTGATGGGGTCGTAACGCAGATGCACGAGGGCGCCGATTATCTGGTCGATCGCGCGAAGCATCCCGGCGTCCTGGTTCCCCCGTACAATTCGACGTGGCCGATCTATACTCCGCGGCCGTCATCCTCGCTGTTGTTCCGCTTCACGAGCGGATTTGCTCCCGATTCGGCATGGTGGAGCGATTCCGGCGCGAGAGTCAAGATGGGGATGAAGCAACTGATTTCCTCGTGGTTCACCGAGAGACTGCCTTTTGTGAAGGGGCCGGGGACGATGGAGGAATACCCGTTTGCCGTGACATCCAACCTCTCGTATGGCGCGCTGGCGAGGTCTAAATGACGGGAGGGCCGGGATACGTTGCTTCCCACGCGATGAGCGGGCGGTGGTACTCGGTTACCATCGAGCAGAACGCGCCGACTCAGAGCGCAACGGGTGCTCCGGTTGACTCGTGGTCTGACTTCGCGACAGTCTACGCCAAGATCGAGCCGGGTCGCTCGCGCGAGTTCTTCTCCGCGAAGGCCACACAGTCCGAACTCTCGCACGAGA
>CAZOIM010000244.1:0-4540 GCA_964579855.1 uncultured Ignavibacteriaceae bacterium
GGTTCTGGAGGCAAAAGACCGTAGCCAAGCGGGAATGGCGGCTCCACCAGAGGGACTGTTTCTTGCAGAAGTTAACTACTGAGACTGAATACGTGTTCAACTTAAAGAAAATAGTCGCCGAGGCCCTCATCAGGTGGGGGTTCTTCAAAACCGATCTTTCGGAAGAAGAGATCAAACATGTCATTGATGCTGGTACGGAAAGTGGCGTCCTCGACAAGACTGAACATGAACTCATCAAGAGCATATTGGAATTTTCAGATATTACGGCCAAAGAGATCATGGTCCCCAGGCCGGATGTTATTGCGCTTGATATCAATATGCCACGGGAATTGCTCATGCGAAGGGTTATTGATGAGGGGTATTCAAGAATGCCGGTCTTTGACAAAAATATCGATAGTATCATCGGTGTCGTCTACACCAAAGACTTGCTGAGTCTCCTCGAACATCGCGATTTGATTATCCTGCAGGATATCCTTCGACCGCCATTTTTTGTTCCAGAGTCGAAGAAGATTAGCCAGCTCTTGCGCGAATTCCAACAGAACAAAGTCCATCTTGCAGTTGTAATCGATGAACATGGGGGAACGGAAGGAATCGTCACGATGGAAGATATCATTGAAGAAATTGTAGGGGAGATTCTGGATGAATATGATGAGGCCACAAAATCAGTCGTCGTTGCGAGTGATGGGTCTTCCATCGTTGATGCGACGATCAGCATTAGTGAGTTCAATCAACAATTCGGTGAGGAAATCCCTGAGACTTCCGACTACGAAACGTTGGGGGGATTCCTGCAAAAAGTGACGGGAAGGTTGCCCGAGTTACACGAAGAAATTCACCATAACGATTTGGTGTTCACCATTGCAGGAAAACGCGCGCGCAGGATCAAGCATGTCAAGGTCGTCCGCGTGCAGCCTCCCCCGCAGACGAGTGAAGAGGTAAAAGAGTAAATCCCAAAAGAAAGGATCACATTGGATAAGCAGTCAAAAATCTATGTCGCAGGCCATAGCGGACTCGTTGGATCAGCTATTATCCGTGCTCTCAATGCCAAAGGGTACTCACAACTGCTCACGCAGTCTCAAAGCAGTCTTGACCTGAAGGATCAGGCTGCGGTGAGAGAGTTCTTTGGAAAGGAAAAGCCCGAATATGTGTTTCTTGCTGCCGCAAAAGTCGGAGGCATTCTTGCAAACAGTACGTATAAAGCAGAGTTTATTTACGACAATCTTGTAATTGCTACTAATATCATTGAGGCAAGCTATCGGTCCGGTGTCAAGAAGCTTCTTAATCTTGGTTCTTCGTGTATTTTTCCACGGCTCGCTGATCAACCACTGAAAGAATCTTCGCTGCTTACGGGCCCCCTCGAATCCACAAATGAGCCATACGCCATCGCCAAAATAGCCGCTATCAAGATGTGCCGCTATTACAATGAGCAGTACGGCACAAATTATTTGTCCGTTATGCCTACCAATCTTTATGGCCCGGGTGACAATTTTGACCTCGAGAAATCTCACGTTTTGCCTGCACTGATTAGGAAATTTCATCTTGCCAAACTCCTGTCAAATCGTGATTACAGCGCGCTGCGAACGGATGTGCTAAAAAGATCAATAGGTTTCGAATTTCATATTGATCAGTCCTGGACTGATGCTCAACTCGAAAAGGCTTTGGCATCAATCGGCGTACGTGCTGAGAAGGTTACGCTTTGGGGGACAGGGTCTCCGTATAGAGAATTCCTCTATGCAGATGACCTCGCGGAGGCTTGTGTCTATCTCATGCAGAAATATTCGGCAAGCGAAATTGGGGAGTTTGTGAACATTGGTTACGGAAGCGATCTTACGATCAAAGAGCTTGCCACCATTGCCAGCTCGACTGTGGGATTCCCTGGTTCTATCCAGTTTGATAGCTCAAAACCTGACGGAACACCCCGCAAGCTCCTGGATAGTGCGAGAATAAATAAACTTGGCTGGGAGCCAAGGATTTCGTTGGCAGATGGTATCAAACGGGAATATGATTGGTACTTGAGTCACTGAAATCTCGGTTTGTCAAACTATTCCAGTGCAGATTCAAAGATTTTCAATGTTCGTTGAGCGGCAAGGCGCCAGTTGAAGCGCTTTGCTTGCCGAAGTCCCCTCCTTATTAATTCCGTTTGAACTTTCCGGTTAGTCAACACTTTGGATATTTCGTCGCTCATTGTTCTGTAGTCCGTTGGCTCTGTCATGATCGCCGCATCTCCGACGACTTCGGGGAGAGAAGATCGTGTAGATGTAATCACGGGCGTTCCACACGCCATCGCTTCAAGGGGAGGAAAGCCAAAGCCTTCATAGAGAGATGGATAAACAAAAACGCTGGCGAGGGAATACAGGGCTGACAAATCTTCCTGGTCAACGAAACCAAGGAACGTGACATCCGCCTGGATTCCTAATCGGTTCACTTCTCCAAAAATTGCATCTGTATGCCAGCCCTTTCCTCCTGCAATAACCAATTTACACTTGTCGCGGAGATCAGAGGAAAGGAGAGAATAAGCGCGCGCAGCTCCGGCAATGTTCTTTCTTGGCTCAATTGTGCCGACAGCGAGAATGAACTGTTCGGGCAGTGAGTATTTTGCCCGTACTTTGGCTAGCAGTTTTCGTCGTTTGACGCGTGCAAATTGTTCATCAAGACTTAAATAGACAACGCTGACCTTTTCTCGGTCGAAATCAAAGAACCTGAACAGATCGCGCTTCGTGGATTCGGAGCTGGCCAAAATACGATCAGCACTATGTACCGCATTGGATACAAACAACTTTTGCCAAAGCCTCATTTTCAAAGTGAAGGTCTCGGGCAGAGCAAACCCAACCAAATCGTGAATGGCAACCACGTACTTCACGCGTCGGTCAAGATTGAACGGAATTTTCCAGGAAGACGGGATCGGCAGCATCTTTCCGATCCTCGCAAAGCGGGGAAGAAGAGGAAGAGTATAGCTGGGACTGAAATACAAATCGATTTTGTGATTCTCGAGATAGCGAGGCAGAGAGAAGCTTTCCCACCACTGTTTCAGAAGTATCTGCTCGTAGCCTTTAATCAGAACTTGTTTCAGATTGGGATAGTGGAGCGTGGATGAAGGTTCTGTAAGGAACAGAAAATACTCATTGCGATGGTCGACTTGCAGCAAAGCTCGGACGATTCTTTCAGCGTACATTCCCACGCCGGAGCGCATTCGTACAATAGTTCTTCCGTCAATTGCGATTCGCATTATCTTTCTTCGATAGCTGATTGGTGCAGAATAGACGAGAGATCTTAAATTGGAGGGGCATTGTAGAGTTCCATCATATATTTCGCATAGGCGGTTTCGTTGTGGTATTGTGAATAGTTGTCTCTCATCGAGTCAATCTTGCCTCTCAGGTCATCCCGCTTTTGAATACCGGCGATAAATGAGAGTAATTCAGGTTTATGCCAATCTACGATCAATTCTTGAAGTTCGTACTTCCTCAGTTCGAATGACATCCAGGTATTATCTGAAACGAGAGGAAATTTGCCAGCAACAATAGCTTCGATGAAAATACCCGATGTTTCTTCTCGGTAGAAGTAGGCGTCATAAGGCAACAGGATTATGTCCGTCTTGAACAGCCACTTTGCGTATTCAGCCGGCGAAAGGGCGTCATCAACGAGTTCTAATTTCATTCCTCCGGTTTTCGTTGTCAGATTTGAGCTTTTTGCTGCGACCAACTGGATGCTATTTGCAGCTGGAGTTACAACAGTCAAGAGATTACGGATGATTTGCCATCCTTTTGCCTCTCTCGGAGGACCAGCCCACCAGCAAATGACTTCAGATGGGCGAATCGGATGAGGCTCAGGAGGATTTATTAGTGTATGTGGGACGGGCATAACCGTGACGGGTAGATTGAAGAATTGAGAGAGCGAAACCTTGAGCAACTCACTATCCGTCAATAGTTGAAACTGTTTCCCTAATCGGTTGCTGATCGCACGGTTAAGGTATCGATAAATATACTTATGCCGGTTATTCGCGTCCGGTCTGTGCCTGTAGAGAAGCCAAACCAAAATATTCTTGCGTGGAACAAAAGAGACACTCAGAGTCACCGCAAGCAATTGATATGGGTTGACTCGTTCCAAAAATAAAATCTTCGTGCTTGTGTCGATCAACTCAAGGTCGGCAAGATATCTCGAGATTGAACGGGCGAATCGGTAAACGGCAAAAAATAAGGGCAATACGAGAATTTTTCTGATCCCAGGAGCTTCCAAGGAGTCGGTGTCAAGACAGGCTTTCCAATCTTCGGGGAGATCGCTGAAGGTATCGGCTGTCGCAATGGCTGCGCGATGCTTCCAACCCAAGATTCTTGCTGATCTACCAACGGAGAGATGGTACCCGTACATGTGACCTTTGCGTCCCCAAAGAAACGGGATCAGAGAGATCAACGTTGGGGCCGTTCCAGATTCTTTGGCCAACATTGTGCTGCTGTCACTTTCGGGATCGCCCAAGCTTTTCCATCTCTTTCGTGAACCAATCCAGCGTTATGCCAATCCCAGTTTCGAGCGGAGTGAGTGAGTAGTC
>CAZOIM010000245.1:0-4539 GCA_964579855.1 uncultured Ignavibacteriaceae bacterium
GCAAATGGCTGATTTTTCTGGCCCGAACCTCACGTACAATTAATAAGTCCGCATTTTCAACATTTATGTTTTGCTATTCTGAGATCGCCTAACAGTTGGCATGCGTTGCCTGATTAGATCTCAGATCTCTCCGCGTTCATTTGATTTTTCGAATTCAATTAAGTACTCTGTTTAAAAATGGGGCCAAATTGTAATTTACCCAATGGAAAATATGACAAGCTTGTAGTCGAGTACAATCATTGAATCTTATGATTCAGAATCAATAATGGAAGGTCCTATGCAGTCCGAATCAGCAAAACTCAAAGAAATTATCGAACATACAAAGTCTCGTCTTCTGACATTGTCCGAAAGTCAAATTGCGGCCAAGGTATACGACGATAAATGGTCACTCAAAGAAACCCTCGGACACCTTCTCGATTCAGCAGGCAACAATCTTCAACGAATTGTCAGAATGCAGGAGAAACCGGATATCGGAACATTCCAATATACACAAGCTCATTGGGTAGCAGTGCAGGAATACCAAAAGGAGTCGTGGAACGACCTCGTTCAAGCCTGGTACTATGCCAACAAACATCTTGCTCATGTTATCGAGAATATCAATCCCGCAAGCCTGACAAACACTTGCGACACCGGAGATCCTCAGCCAACAACACTTCAGTCTGTTGTTGTGGGATATCTTCGGCATGTCCAACACCACATCGACCAGATATTTAGCGGAGCCGATCCCAGACAAAGGGCCAAGTGGAAAGCGACATAGATCACTCAATCGGATTAAAGTGGTTTGAATGTTGCTGAATCGCGATGAAAAGTTACCATCATCGCGGCGGAAAGTAATATCAACATCAAATGAACTACGATGACGCTGAATGACATAGAAACGGAAGCTGTACAATGGATACGCGATATATTCTTGCCGAAGAAATATGGTCAATCCTTTGGACAGAAAAACCTTGGACTTCAAAGCAGAGGCAAAACCATATTCCATGCAGTTTCAGACGACGGCGAAACTGTTGCCATGATTTCAATCAAGGGGGGCTATGCGCCAAACGGCAAGGTCGACACAGAAGCGCTGATGCAGGTCCGCGGCGATGCTTTGAAAATGCTCTGGCTTGAGCACACTCCAGCAAACCGTTTCATGATTCTTACGGAACCTTCGATGGGCAAAGTTATTAGAGAAGAAATCAAAAAAGGACATTTTCCAAAAGAAATGGAAATCCTGAAGGTCAAGCTGCCTGCTGCTATTCAGAAAAAGCTGGATGACATGCGAATGCGAGAGCCAATTCCAATTTTGCAGCAGAGCACCTGAAGGGAAGTTCCTTAGGAACAACAACAGTGACAGTATGTGGATGGATATGGTTTTCTGTTCCAATGATGAAGGATGGATCGTGCGATCTACTTTTCTCCGTGCGATTTAAGTCTCGGCACAACCAGGGGATTGATGGACGCCATGAGACATAAAAAAACCGCAGCAGGCCTGGTTACGTCGGCCTACTGCGGGGAACCCATCCAGGAGGAGAAAGGATGTTAGTTTGTGAGAGTCAAAGTGACGACTTTCGCTGTCGAAGAAAGTGTTCCCGCCGAAGCATTGGCTGAGAAGGTATATCCGATCGCCTGACCACCATCAGCTCCTTTACCAATTGCAGTTACAACGTTCAGCGCGCTTCCTGATGTTGCGTTGGAAATATCAACTGCACCAGCACTTGTTCCTTTGGAACTTGCGAGAGTGATCTGAAGAGCGTACCCTGAAGAGAGTGCTGCATCAAGATTAGCAGTGATCTTTACGGTGTTTGCGAAATTCTGCGTGATGCTGTAGGTCGTCGATGCATCAGAGACTGAAGTAAGAGCGTCTGTTCCTGCAGTTCCCGTAGTGATGGTCAGGGCACCAGGATTTCCAGAAGTGGAAATCTTGTAAATTGTGTTGACGGCAAGCGTCAAATTCTGTGTTGCATTGGCTTGTGCAAATGATGCCTCAAATGCGAAGGCACTGAGGGCTGCGAAAGCGGTGATGATGAGTGACTTTTTCATTGTGTATCTCCTCGTTTTGGGTTTTTCGTTGATTTGTTTTTTCATTGTGATACTCTTAATTCACATAGCGTGCCAACCTCATAGTAGCCTAATCTCGATAGAATCAGGCTTATTTCAAGTCAACAGTGTATCAAAAAGAGATTCGTGAGCCATTATGAGGCAAACGATTAGCTCATTTTCCTACTCGAGGATTGGACTGGTCTGAACGCGGAAATGTTAACGAACGACGCTCCAGCAGATAAATCTTTGGAAAGTGAAGGCAGGCGAAAATCAAAGTCGCGGGGTTGTAACAGTTAGAACGAAACGCCGCCGGTTGCAGCTATTCGTACTTGCAGAAATGCGTTAAGCGACAGCTCGGTGCGAAGAATAAAGCTGTAGGGGAGCATGATGTTCAGCCCAACACCGCCCGATGCGAGCCAGGGTACTTCCTCGAATTCGTTTGACCGGAACCAAATCTTGCCGATGTCGGTGAAAAAAGATCCATAAATGCCAAATCTCATGGTATTGAATTGATAGATATCGAAGAAATTGAACGTTAGGAAACGTGGAGCAATTATTGGAATTCGGACTTCTGCGGATCCTCCAACGATATCCTCACCCTCGTAACTTCGCTGATCGTACCCTCGAACGCCAAAACGTGAGTTCAAATACAGGCGATGATAAACCGGTACGGAGCCGCCTGACACAACTGAGCCAAAGCTTCGCCACGCAAGAGTAATATTGTTTGTGGCGACAACGTACCATCGGATATCCGCAAGATACGAAAGAGTATTTATGGTCGACTCATTCGAGACTCCATCTTTGGTCAGTGTGACATCGAGATACCAACCATCTGTCGGATACTCACGAACGTTCCTCGCATCATAAGTAAAGTGAAGTCCGAGTTCGACGAAATGATCCATCCCGTCCGGCGATATCGTGCGTCCAAGGGTCGTATCGGGTATTTGCCACGTTTGATATCCGGCTGTTCCCGTAAATGTCTGAAATAGGCCGAATCTCTTTCCGAGAGAAGCGGAGGCCAACCGGGTTATTTGTTCAAAGAGGACATCGCTGTTGTCCAGACTGTGTGCGTCGCGGTATTGAACCACAGTCCGAAGAAAAATATCGTCGTCATCTGTCAATCGCGGGTTCTGATACGTAAAGGAGGCAGAACGATCATATCCCGTACTGTATGCTATCGATAGCTTTTCGTCACGGCCCCGGAAATTTTGATGCGCAATACCGAGGCCATACGAAAGAGTATTTACATCTCGCGTCCGGAGACTCAGTATTGGATAAGGAAATATATACCACCGTTCAACGACTGTTACAAGAACGTCAGTGAATTCAGCAGAATCGAAATGAGATACAGTAACTTTGTTGAAGAGCCCAAGGCTGTAGATTCGGTCTCTATCTCTTCGAAGTCGGGTAAATGATAATGTGTCACCGATATGGAGAGACATTTCTCGCAAGATTACCCGCGGCTGTGTTACGTTGTTCCCTTCGATTTGGATTGAGCGAATGACAAGATGGGAGGCGCTGTCCGCGCCATCCGCGAACGCGGTGTTGACGCAAAACGACAAGCCAAGCGCGAGATAGAGCAAAAATGCCTTCATGAGCGGCTGAGACCTCCAATATGGATACTCCGAGGCACTTATGAGTCGAACACTTTCGACAGGGCCATTGTTCCTGAAAATAATGCTCCTTTTCTGTGGTTTCCCTTCTAATCTGGAGCACAAACGGGAAACGCGCAACAAAACCTTCGCGTCGAGGGATGACGAGCAGCGTAACAAGGACAATCATAGCGTAAAGGGTGGACGATAAGGGTTCAATTGCTCCAAGTGTAAAAATGCCGAAAACCTTCGAAATGCTGCTTCTTGACATCTACTAGAATAACTCCTAACATTCGCCATAAGAATTGCGGAACCTTCTTTTTCACACGTCAGGAGAGAAGTATGTCAAGGATTGTCAAAGCCGGACTTATTCAGTGTAAGCTCTCCATCTCAACAGAACAACCAATCGAGAAAATAAAAAAATCGATGATCGAGAAAAATCTTGCGCTCATCGAATTGGCGGCAAAGAAGGATGTCCAGGTTCTGTGCATGCAAGAGTTGTTCTATGGACCGTATTTTTGTGCCGAACAAAAAACGAAGTGGTATGCCATGGTGGAGAGAATACCCGACGGGCCCACGACAAAATTGATGCAGAGTATTGCAAGGAAGCACAAGATGGTCCTGGTGGTGCCCATGTACGAAGAAGAGATGACAGGAGTCTACTACAATTCAGCCGCGGTGATTTATGCCGATGGGAAGTATCTTGGCAAGTACCTAAAGCACCATATTCCACAAGTCGATCCTGGGTTTTGGGAAAAATTCTATTTTAAGCCGGGGAACCTTGGGTATCCAATCTTCAAAACAAAGTATGCAGATATCGGTGTCTATATTTGCTACGACCGGCATTTCCCTGAAGGCGCAAGAGCCTTGGGTCTTCACGGGGCCGAAATAGTTTTCAATCCTTCGGCAACGGTTGCGGGAT
>CAZOIM010000246.1:0-4529 GCA_964579855.1 uncultured Ignavibacteriaceae bacterium
ACACCGCACGTCCATCCTGGGGAACGCTGAATTCAATGGTCGTTGACGGATTAAAGGGGTCGGGATAGTTCTGGCTCAACGAGAACTGCTTCGGCGCCGACCCGACTTCGACCTCCGCACTCTGAGTGTAAATAAACGACCCATCTTTGTCGATTTGCTTGATGCGATAGGCATAGTAGCCACTCGGAATCCCTCGGTCGGCATACGAGTATCGGTGTGCCGATGAGCTCGAGCCTGAGGCCGCGACAAATCCGACCTTGGTGAATCTCGAATTGTCAATTGCCAATTGCGGATTGATACTGCGGCGCTCGATCTCAAATCCATAATTATTTACTTCGGTTGCAGTGTTCCACACAAGTTCAACGCCGTTTACTTTCGATTGTGCGGTAAATGAGGCGATTTCCACCGGCAATATAGCATCGCCGGGATTTGTAAGAGCAACCAAGTACCCGTGCGCATTATTGAGGACGCTTAAGAAACTACCTCCCGCATACACTCTCCCGTTCGCAACGTCAAGCGCAAGCGCATAAACACGGTTGTCCGCGTTCGGAGCCCAGCTTGTCGCGAGCCCCGTTGAGGCATCAAGGGCTGCAATACAATTTCTCGTTTGTCCTCCGATACTGGTGAAACCTCCTCCTGCATAGACCGTTGAGCCGGAGAGGGCAAGTGCATAAACAGTGCCGGTTGCATTCGGATCCCAGTTTGTCGCGCTCCCCGTTGACGCATCAAGTGCTGCTATATAGTTTCTCGTTTGTCCACCGATGGTGGTGAAATCTCCCCCCGCAAAGACCGTCGAGCCGGAAAGGGCAAGTGCAAGAACACCAAGAGAGTTGTTATTCGCATTCGGATTCCAGCTTGTCGCGCTCCCGGTTGACGCATCAAGAGCTGCAATGTAATTTCGATTTTGTCCTCCGATAGTGGTGAATAACCCTCCTACATAGACCGTTGAGCCGGAGACGGCAAGTGCAAGAATACTGTTGTTCGGATTCGGATTCCAGCTTGTCGCGAGCCCCGTTGACGCATCAAGAGCTGCAATGCCAAGCCTCGCTTGCCCTCCGATATTGATAAAAGATCCTGCCGCATAGACCGTGGAGCCGGAGACGGCAAGTGCACGAACAGCGTTGATCGTCGCATTCGGATCCCAGCTTGTCGCGTTCCCCGTTGACGCATCAAGGGCTGCAATATTATTCCTCGTTTGTCCTCCGATGCTGGTGAAACCTCCTCCGGTATAGATCGTGGAGCCTGAGACGGCAAATGCAAGAACGTCACCGTTCGCATTCGGATTCCAGCTTGTCGCGCTCCCGGTTGATGCATTTATCGCTGCAATATTATTTCTCGTTTGTCCTCCGATGCTGTTGAAATCTCCTCCCACATAGACCGTTGAGCCGGAGACGGCAAGTGCATTAACAACGCTGTTTGCATACGGATTCCAGCTTGTCGCGAGCCCCGTTGACGCATCAAGCGCTGCAATATTATTTCTCGTTTGTCCTCCGATGCTGGTGAATATTCCTCCTGCATAGACCGTTGAGCCGGAGACGCCGAGTGCACTAACGCCGCTGTTCGCGTTCGCATTCGGATTCCAGCTTGTCGCGGTTCCCGTCGACGCATCAAGGGCTGCAATACTTTTTCTCGTTTGTCCTCCGATACTGGTGAAACCTCCTCCTGCATAGACCGTTGAGCCGGAGAGGGCAAGTGCAAAAACAGTGTTGTTCGCGTTCGCATTCCAGCTTGTCGCGAGCCCCGTTGACGCATCAAGCGCTGCAATTCTATTTCTCCCTTGTCCGCCGATGCTGGTGAAAGTTCCTCCCGCATAGAGCGTTGAGCCGGAGACGGCAAGTGCATAAATGGTGTTGTTCGCATTCGGATTCCAGCTTGTCGCAGTCCCCGTTGACGCATCAAGCGCTGCAATTCTATTTCTCGCTTGTCCGCCGATACTTGTAAACCATCCTCCCGCATACACTGTTGAGCCGGAGACGCCGAGTGCAAGGATATAGCTGTCCGCATTCGGATCCCAGCTTGTCGCGCTCCCCGTTGACGCGTCAAGGGCTGCAATATAATTTCTCGTTTGTCCTCCGATGCTGGTGAACTCTCCTGCTGCATAAACCGTTGAGCCGGAAACGACAAGTGCATTAACATCCCCGTTTGGATTCGGATTCCAGCTCGGGTCAACTGTCTTATCCGATCGTATGTGTGCAACAAGGTTTTGGGTTATCCCGCCAACAGATGTAAAACCTCCTGCAATGTACCATCCTCCCGAGCCATCAGGAACGACCGCACCTAGCCAACCATTAGCTTTTGGAAAGGCTGCGTCGAACGTGCCCGTTGAGGCGTCAATGGCAGCCCCCCCACCAGTATTAGGACCGACGGATGTAAACGATCCACCGATGTAGATCGTATTTCCGCTGACGACAACGGCGTTGACAGTTCCATTGGTCGTGTACAGACTGTCGAAAGCAGTCTGGGAAGAAGCCGTACCGGCGCAGCAGACGAGAAGTGCAAAGAGTGTGGAAAAATGAAATTTCATAAGAACCTCTGAGCGAATGTCATGCGTGATTGATGGTGGATTGAGGCAAAACGCGATCATTCTTAACCCCTACAAATACGAACACGAGAACGACGCATTACGCGAGTGAACAAGAAAGCTAAAAATTGTCCCTACGCTGAGTAGGAGATCGATTCAAACCACGTGGGCTATGTTGTGGACACTTTTTTCAACGCTCTCATTGTCGGCGAGATAGATGGGCAGAAGAAGTCATCAAAAAACTTCTCTCGATCAAGATACAGTTCCACCAAGGGATTCGCAAATTTTGGAAAAATAGGAAGAAAGGGAATTGACAGTACTCATGAACATTCCTCTTCTTGAGGAATGAATGGCTGATTTCGTTAAAAAAAGGTCATTTGCGAGGCTGGGTAGACCATTCGTGCGAGAGGATCACCTTGAACGAGAATATAGTCCGACAACAATCGGCGCGAACAAATCCTGGTTGACGAACCCTCGTACCTATCAATTCGCTCAGTTGTGCACTGTTACGTGGCGAGTCCGGATGACCACAAGGAACGTGGTCACTTCATCTGGACCGGTCGTACAATGCTGTGGTCATTAGCGAAGGAGGATCATCTTCTTCAATTGTTGTTTCCCACCGAACTCAATCTTCGAGAAATATACCCCGGATGCTAATTTTGAAGCATCAAAGACGACGCGTTGATAAAACCCCGACTTGGCATCGCCTTCGAATAATGTGGCGACATCACGGCCAAGGAGATCGATGATTTTCAATACCGCGCGTCCATCCTGGGGTACAGTGAATTGGATTTCTGTCGTTGGGTTGAATGGGTTGGGATAATTCTGGCTTAACGAGAACTGCTTCGGCGCTGACCCAACTTCGACTTCGGCGGTCTGTGTATACTTGAACGACCCATCTTTGTCGATTTGCTTGATGCGATAGGCATACCAGCCAGCCTGAACCCCTCGGTCGGCATACGAGTATTGGTGTGGCGACGAGCTCGAACCTGAGCCGGCGACAAACCCGACTTTGCTGAATTGCGCGTGTGCATCTGTCTGCGGCGAATTCAGCGTGCGCCGATCGATCTCAAACCCATAGTTGTTTATCTCCGTCGCAGTGGTCCACTTTAATTCTGCATTCATGTGATTGGATATTGCCGTAAAAGAAGCAATCTCAACAGGTAATGAAATGTCTAAGAAATTCGTAAGGCCGGCAAAGGACCCGGTAACGTTATTAAGAATGCTTGTAAAACCGCCTCCGGCATATACCCTCTTATTCGCAAAATCAAGGGCAAGCGCGTTCACTACATTATCCGCATTGGGATTCCAGCTCGTTGCATTTCCCGTTGTCATATCGAGCGCTGCAATATAATTTCTTGGCTGCCCTCCGATGTTGGTAAAACTTCCTCCCGCATACACCGTTGACCCGGAGACGGCGAGTGAGTAAACACCGCTATTCGGATTGGGATTCCAGCTTGTTGCCAGCTCCGTTGATGCATCGAGCGCTGCAATATAATTTCTTGGCTGCCATCCGATACTGGTAAAAGTTCCCCCCGCGTAGACCGTTGAACCGGAGACAGCGATTGTGAAAACATAGTTATTTGCAATCGGATCCCAGCTTGTCGCGCTTCCCGTTATTGTATCAAGAGCCGCAATATAATTTATATTGTTTCCTCCAATGTGGCCGAAACCGCCTCCGGCATAGACCCTTGAACCGGAAATTGCTATGGTTTTTACAGTATAGTTTGAATTGGGATTCCAACTTGTTGCATTTCCTGTTGATGCATTGATGGCAGCGATGAAATTTCTAGGCTGTCCTCCGATGTTGGTAAAATCTCCTCCTGCATACACGTTAGAACCGGAAAGGGCAAGCGTAAGAACTTCATGATTTGCATTCGGATCCCAGTTTGTCGCACTCCCTGTCGATGTATCAATGGCCGCAATATAATTTCTTGGCTGCCCTCCGATATTGGTAAAAATTCCCCCTGCATACACTGTTGAACCGGAGACAGCGAGTGTGTAAACA
>CAZOIM010000247.1:0-1950 GCA_964579855.1 uncultured Ignavibacteriaceae bacterium
GACGCATCGCTCACGGTCGCCAAGTTCGCCGAGGGTCTGTCGCCGCTCCGGATCGTCGACGCGCTGCCCACGCTCCCCGACGCGAACTTCCCCAAAGGCTCGCTGATCTTCCTCAAGGCGAACGGAAAGACTTACCAGAACCTCGACGACGCCCACTGGAGCGCGCTGGTCTCGGCAGCCAATCTCCAGGGCGTCCTGACCGCCGACCAGATCGGCGACGGCATTATCGGGACGGCCAAGCTCGCCTCCGAGATCAAGACGATCCAGGTGATCGAGGCCAACGTCGATCCCCTTCCCGACCTGTCGAATCCGACCAACCGGCTCAAGTACCCGCAGGGCACGGTCGTCATCTGGAAGAAAGACAACAAGCTGTACCGCTCGACCGGGACGGCCTGGACGGCCGCGGTTCCGGTCGCCGACCTCAGCGGCAAGATCACCGCCGACCAGATCACCGACGCGAGCCTGACCTGGACCAAGTTCGCCTCCACGGTCCGCCCGGTCGAGATCGTCTCGGTGCTGCCCGACCTTACGCTGAGGGCCAACCAGGACCACTTCCCCGCCGGCGCGGTCGTGTACCTGACGACCGACAGCAAGCTCTACCGCTCGCTCGGGGCTTCCTGGACCAGCTCGATCGCCGCGGCGGACGTGACCGGCGCGATCACCGCCGAGCAGATCGCCGACGAAGCGGTCGGCTTCGCCCAGCTCGCCAAGACCATTCATCCGGTCCTGACGCTCTCGGGCGCGCTGCCGGACATGAACCTGCCCGAGGTCAGGGCCCAGTATCCGGCCGGCACGGTCGTCTACCGCACCGACGACACGCTGCTTTACCGGTCGACCGGGACCTCCTGGACCAAGGACACGCCGGCTTCGACCGTCACCGGGCAGCTCATCGCATCCCAGATCCAGGACGCGAGCCTCACCACCGCCAAGTTCGCCGCCGGAATCCGCCCGGTCGCGATCGTCGCCGCTCTGCCGTCGTTCTCCGATCCGAGCTACGTCGAAGGCGACGTCGTCTACGTCAAGGCCGACGGCAAGCTCTACCGCAAGACCGCGACCAAGTGGGACCGCTCCGCGGCCGCGACGGACATCACCGGCTCGCTCTCGGGCGACCAGATCACCGACGCCTCGCTCCAGATCGCCAAGTTCGCGAGCGGACTCAGGCCGGTGCAGCTGGTGGGCTCGCTGCCCTCTCCGGCGGACCCGAGCTACCCGGTCGGCTCCGTTCTCTTCAACAGCGCCGACGGCAAGCTCTACCGCAAGACCGCAAGCGGCTGGTCCTCCGCGACCGCCGCCGCCGACATCGCGGGCACGATCAACGAGAACCAGATCTCAGACGGCGCGATCTCGATCGCCAAGCTGGCCTCCGGAATCAAGCCGGTCCAGGTGGTCGACAGCCTGCCGACCTTCGACCAGGCGACCTATCCGCAGGGCACGATCGTCTACAACAAAGCCGACGGCCTGCTGTGGAGCTCAACCGGATCGGCATGGGCCAAGGTCGCGGCCGACGCAGGCGTCGCCGACGGGGCGATCACCCTCACCAAGTTCGCCAGCGACATCCGTCCTGTCCAGATCTTCTCCGACCCCTCGCTGCCCCAGTGGAACTTCGACCTGATCCGTTATCCGGTCGGCTCGATCATCTACTGGACCGTCGACGGGCGCCTCTACCGCAACAACGGCACCGCCTGGAGCGCGGAGGTCCCGGCCGCCGCGATCTCCGGACAGATTGGCGCCACCCAGATCTCCGACAGCGCCGTCACGACGCCCAAGCTCGCCGCCGGATCGGTCGATACGACCCGACTGGCCGCCGGCGCGGTCACGGCGAACAATCTCGCCGCGGGTGCAGTCGTCGCCGGAACCATCGCCGCGGGCGCGATCTCGACCTCGGAACTCGCCAGCGACGCCATCACCGCCGACAAGATCGCAGCGGATTCGATCTCGGCCCGCAACATC
>CAZOIM010000247.1:2050-4529 GCA_964579855.1 uncultured Ignavibacteriaceae bacterium
CGACGCCATCACCGCCGACAAGATCGCAGCGGATTCGATCTCGGCCCGCAACATCAGGGCGGGCGCGATCACCGCCGACAAGCTGGCCGCGAACTCAGTCACGGCGGGAACCATCGCCGCCGGAGCGATCTCGACTTCCGAGCTTTCCGCCGACGCCGTCAAAGCCCAGAACATCGCCGCCGACGCTGTGGTCGCGCGCAATATCAAAGCCGGCGAGATTGTAGCCGGCAAACTCGCCGCCAACTCCGTTGTCGCCGGAGACCTGGCGGTCAACGCCGTCACTGCCGGAACCATCCTGGCCGGGGCGATCTCGACCTCGGAACTCGCCGCAGACGCGGTCCAAGCCCAGAACATCTCGGCCGACGCAATCACCGCGCGCCACATCCGCGCGGGCGAAGTCACGGCCGACGCGCTCGCCGTCGACTCGGTCACGGCTCTGGCGATCGCGGCCGGAGCGGTTACCGCAGACGCTTTGGCGGTCGGGGCAGTCGTCGCGGGCACCGTCGCCGCGGGCGCCATCGGGACGACCGAACTCGCAGCCGGCGCAGTCAAAGCGGACAACATCTCAGCCGGCGCCATCACCGTCGACAAACTCGCCGTCAATTCCGTCACCGCGGCTGCGATCGCCGCCGGCGCAATCACATCGGAGAAGCTCTCCGCCGGATCCGTCACGGCGGGCGTGATCGCAGCGGGAGCAATCTCGACCACGCAACTCGCCGCGGACGCCGTTGTTGCGGTCAACCTGGCCGCCGACGCCGTGCTCGCCCGGAACATCAAAGCCGGCGAGATCACCGCCGGAAAGCTGGACGTCGGCGCCGTCCAGGCAGAGAACCTGGCGGCGGGTTCCGTAATTGCGGGAAAGATCGCCGCGGGCGCGATCTCGGCGACCGAGATTGCCGGCGACGCGATCACCGCCGACAAGCTCGCGGCAAATGCCGTCTTTGCCCGCAATATCGCCTCCGACCAAATCGACACCGACCACCTGCGGGCGGCGGCGGTCGATTCGAACATCCTGGCCGCGAACTCAGTCACGGCCGACCACCTGGTCGCCAACTCCATCACGACTGCGGTCATCGCAGCTGGAGCGATCTCGACCGACGAACTCGCGGCCGACGCCGTGCGAGCGCAGAATATCGCGGCTGACAGCATCATCGCCAGGCACATCCAGACCGGCACCATCACCGGCGACCGCATCGCGGCGAACACGATCGACGGCGCCAAGCTCACGGCCGATTCGATCTCCGCGCGCGAACTCGCCGCCGACGCCGTCACCGCCGGCACGATCCAGGCAGGAGCGATCGGGACCTGGGAGCTGGCGAGCGACGCGATCACGGCGGACAAGCTCGCCGTCAACTGCATCCTCGCCCGGAACATCCAGGGCGGAACGATCACAGGGGACAAGATCGCCGCCCACACCATCCAGGCCGGCAACCTGGTGGCGGGCACGATCACCGGCAACGAGATCGCCGGCGACACCATCACCGGCGGCAATATCAAGGCCGGAACGATCGGCGCCGATTCGCTCAAAGCGGGCGCGATCTCCGCCGACAAACTAGTGGTCGGCAACTTCGACAACTTGTGCGAGGACCCGAGTTTCGAGAAGACCGGCCCGGACTGCCCGACCGGGAAGGGCGCCTGGGGATACGACGGCAACGGGGCGGTCGTCGCCAATGTGTCCGGTCGCAGCGGCTCATGGTGCGCGCGCAAGCCCGGCTCGGCCGTCAACGGCGGAGCGAGCGCGCTCTACAACCGGTTGTTCTTCGACGTCCGGGAGGGCGAACAGTATCGCTTCGAGGGCTACTTCAAGTGCGACGCCGGCACCAACGGGGCGGCCATCGTGATGTTGCAGTACTACAGGTCCGACGGCAGCTTCGTCGCCAACAGCACGGGCAGCGCCTCGACCTCCGGCGCATTCCCCTCGGTCTGGACGCTCTACGGCGCAAGCGATACCGTGCCGGCCGGGGCGTCGAAGGCACGGCTGCTCGTCTACTTCCAGGCGACGGCGGGGACCTGGTACGCCGACGACGTCGCCTGCCGCTCGATGGTCACCTCGACGGTGCTCGCCAACGCGGCGATCCTGACCGCCCACATCGCCAACCTCCAGGTCGACACCCTCCAGCTCGCAGAAGGAGCGGTCATTAGCGGCAAGATCAAGGAGATCTCGGTAGGCGGCGGCGGCGGACGCCCCGGCCTGCTGACGGTCTTCGACGCAAACGGCAGCTCGACGCTCGGCTGGATCGGAAAGAAGACGGTCGGCGCGACGACCTACCAGGGCGGCTACTTCAAGGAGCTGCGGGTGGGCGGCGTCGACGAGACCAACCCGAACTTCATCTCCGACGCCTCGGGTAATCTGACGGTCAAGGGCACCATCGAAGTACCCGGTACGGGCCACATCACCTTCAACCGCGATTTGAACGGGAACAACTATTCGGTTACCGTATCCTCCATCGCCTCGCAGCTGTACGGAAACTTGTTGGCC
>CAZOIM010000248.1:0-4463 GCA_964579855.1 uncultured Ignavibacteriaceae bacterium
TCGCGTTCGACGGAGATGAATATCGCGATCTCATGCCGCTTCCGCATATCCTGGACTCGCTTGTCTCAAATCATTTTGCTCCGGCGTTTGTCGCCATCCTTATCGATGACGGCAGCGGCGGTGTCCGTATTGCAGATCTCTGCAACGTCCCGAAAATGCCGGAGTTTCTCGGAAGACAATTAATTCCGTGGGTACGACAACGTTGGCGTGTCACCACCGATCCTGAGCGGGTGATTGTCACGGGCTCAAGCGCCGGCGGTCTCGGTGCAGCGTACGTGGCATTCATGCGACCCGACCTCTTCGGTAACGTCTGGTCGCAAAGCGGTGCTTTCTGGCGTGGAGCGGAAGGGTCCAACGATCCGCCATGGGAATGGCTCACGCAACAAGTGCTTGCATCGGCGAAAAGGAATATCCGATTCTTTCTCGATGTCGGAGAATTGGAGGACCATCGGACGCTCGGAGGGAGCGGACCAAATTTCCGGGACGCGAACCGCCGGTTCAGAAATGTGTTGGTTGGAAAAAGCTATGATGTCACCTACACCGAAGTCCCGGGCGGGAATCATGCCGAACAATGGTGGCGTCAACGCCTCGCGGTCGGGATCGTAGGGCTCAGCAAAGATTGGTCGCAGCGATAACTGTTCGATGTCATGAATCTTTAGGCGATCCGCCATCGAGAAAACTTATTCCCGATTCTAAGCCGCACACCTGAACAGGCTCTTTACTCCCATTCTCACTTTTGCGATTCTCTGACTGATTTTGCCTGACTACAAGATCTTGTGGGGCGGATGAGATAGAGAAAGTGTATATTCAATCGCCGGAAAGGGAATGACGGCGAAGAGATGCCGAAGGCAACAATCCAGTCCTTCCTTAGAACTCGCTGCTCCCCGCCAGAAATTTTCAGCCAATCCAGGAATAATGCCGACATGCGCGGACACAGATCTCATTTGTTCCGGCACCACACTTTCGAACAAACCACAGCACTTGAATCCTTAACAACACAAAACTTCGGAGGCATGATAACCCTATGATTGTCGTTCAAGATCTTTGGAAAACATTTCCGGCCGACAGCGAACGCCGGAAGGAACACCGTCTGAACAAGGAGGAGAAGACGGTCAATGCGGTCTCCGGAATCAGCTTCACGTGCCGACCGGGACGCATTTTTACACTTCTCGGTCCGAACGGAGCGGGCAAAACGACCACGCTCCGCATGATCGCCACGCTGATGAAGCCGACACGGGGCACTATTACCGTTGAGAGTTTCGATGTCGTGCGTCAACCACAGGACGTACGTCGCCATATCGGGTTTCTCACCGGCTCGACGAAGCTGTACGAACGTCTCACCGCCGAGGAGACGGTGAAATACTATGCGGACCTTCATGGCATGGACCAGAAGACGTTTGCGAAACGTAAGGATGAATTATTCACCCTCCTGGGGATACATGAATTCGCCAACCGCCGGATCGGAAAACTTTCTTCCGGCATGCGCCAGAAAGTTTCGATTGCCAGGACGATGATCCACGACCCCGCCGTCGTCGTGTTCGACGAACCGACGGTCGGTCTCGATGTCATCACCGCGCGCAATATTATCGAGCTTATCCGTTCGTGCAAAACCGCCGGGAAGACCGTCATATTTTCCACGCACATCATGGGAGAGGTAAGCCTCCTCAGTGACGATTTCGCCGTCATTCACCACGGGAAACTTTGCTACAACGGCACCTATGACGATTTCCGCGCAACGATGAAGGGGAAATCGCTCGAAGAGGCCTTCATCCACATCGTCGAGGAGGCTGCGTGATGAAAACCATATTTGTGATCTTTCGAAAAGAGCTGAAGGATACGCTCAGGGACAAGCGGACGCTCATCAGCATGATCGCCATTCCGCTCCTCCTCTTCCCGCTGCTCATCGGCATTTCCGCCCGGGTGATGCACTCACAGATGGCAAAGGCTCAGGAGAAGACGCTCCGCATAGCCCTGCAATCTTCGGGCAACGCCGTTGAGTTCAGAACGCTGCTGTTCGCGACGCCCAAAGTGAGCGTTACGGAAAACCTTCCCGCGGACAGTGCCCGCGCCCTTGTCGCGGCGGACAGCCTCGACGCGTTCATCGTGTTCGCACCGGACTTCGACCAGCAGGTTGCCAATCTCAAACCCGGCACCATCACACTCTATTTCAAGGCTGCCGAGCAGCGGAGTATTGAAAAGCAACGAGTGAGCGCTCTGTTGAACGCGTACGAACTCTCCCTGAGGGCGGACCGGTTCAGGAAACTCAAAATCGACGAATCGATCACGTTGACAATGCGGATCGACGAACAGAACCTCGCTTCCGACAGGGAGAAGATTGCCGAAGTCCTCGGCGGATTCCTGCCGTACCTCTTCATCCTCTTCTGTTTTATGGGAAGCATGTATCCCGCCATCGACCTGGCAGCCGGGGAAAAGGAACGGGGGACGCTGGAGACGCTTCTGACCTCGCCGGCGAACAGGATGGAAATCCTCGTGGGAAAATTCTGTGTCGTCGTCCTTACCGGCATTGCCACCGCCGGCATCTCCATGCTCGGCCTTTATGTGGGCGTTTTGCAGGTGAAAGAGATCCCGCCGGAGTTGTTGCGGACGATTCTCGATATCCTCCGGTTCAGGTCCGTCGTAATGCTCCTTTCGCTGCTGCTGCCGCTCACGATATTCTTTGCGGCTGCACTGCTGTCGCTTTCGATTTTCGCCAAATCGTACAAGGAGGCACAAAGCACCATCTCGCCGATGATCATCGTGGTTATCGTGCCGGTGTTTATTGGTATCATGCCCGGGATGACACTGACGCCGGTGACGGCGCTCATTCCGATCCTTAACGTATCAATGGCGACCAAGGCGATTATTGCCGGTTCCATGAAGCCGTTCCTGCTGGCAGAGGTCTATGCATCGCTGATTGTGCTGGCGGGATTGAGTCTGTGGTTGTGTGCGAAGGTCTTTGACCGCGAACAGACGATTTTCCGGGGAGTATAGCGCGGAAAGGGGTAAGCGGTCTGACGAAACAGAGTCCATTGGTTCATGGAACGATGCAAGATGAAGTATAATCCACTCTTGCATCACAGACGGTCGATCCGGCTCGCGGGATATGACTACACTCAGTCTGGAGAGTATTTCCTTACTCTCTGCACGCACGACCACACCCAAGCATCGTCAAGCCCGTTGCGATTGCATCTATTGCAAGACGAAGGGCGAAAGAAAAGAAGGAATTGATTTTCGAAGAAAAGGATATTTTCTTGCGACCCCAGTACCGTTATACCGCACGCAAAGGTTGAGCGGAATTTTTCATGCACAATAATAGAGGAGGATCCTCCGTATGCGAATACTGGTTGTTGGCGCAACAGGAACGATTGGGCAAGCCGTCGTGGCGGCCCTCGAAGGGCACCACGACATCGTCACGGCAAGCCTGCACAAGGCAACGGTCAAGGTGGACATCTCAAATCCTGAATCGATCAAAGCCATGTACAAGCAGGTCGGCGAGGTTGACGCTGTCATTAGCGCGGCCGGTCCGGCCAAGTTCGCGCCCATGAACGACCTCACGGATGCCGATTTTGCTTTCACCATAGCCAATAAGTTAATGGGCCAGGTCAATCTTGTCAGGCTAGGTCTCGCATCTGTTCGAGAGAAGGGATCGTTCACACTCACCAGCGGTGTGATGGCGCGTTTGCCCATGGTCGGGGGAGGGGTGATCAGTCTCGTGAACGCAGGGGTCGAAGGATTCGCGCGGGCGGCGGCCCTTGAGGCACCGCGGGGCATTCGTGTAAACGTCGTAAGTCCTCCCTGGGTCACCGAAACGCTTAAGGCCTACGGCATGGACACCACCCATGGTCTACCTTCAGCGACCGTTGCTCGGGCATACCTCCAGAGCGTGACCGGTTCGCAGAATGGTGCGGTCATCGAACCCAATGCCAAAACGTAGTCTCAGGGGACCGAACCTGTCATAGATTTACTCAAATCGCGAAAAACACACTTCCAATTGACACGACAACTGAGAGCCGGTCAGTTCACGCTACGGGTTCTCACGACTGATAAAACCGAATATACCGGATTTCCGGTATTGTGAAGCGGGAGAAAAAAAAGCAAGATTTCAGGCGAATCCTCCATCTCACCCAAACAAGGAATTGTCGTTGTCTCAATGGGGGTCACTTCGTGACGAATGAAGTTATATCAAAACAAATATCGAATTGATACGTCACGTCTGGCGGGATTCGATTATTCATCGCCCGGTGAATTGAAAACATTGAAAAGATATGGCGCTATGCGCCATTCAATTTTGCGCCTCCGGCTGTGACGATTTGCACGAAGGACAAGAGGTGTTGGTTTGGCGAAATCGAATCTGGAAAGGTGCGGTTATCACCGATTGGTGTCATTGTCGAAGAAGAGTGGCGGAAAACAGAACACGTCCGCGGAAGTGTGGAATTGGATGTGTTTGTGGTAATGCCAAACCA
>CAZOIM010000249.1:0-4393 GCA_964579855.1 uncultured Ignavibacteriaceae bacterium
TTCAAAGCGCAACTTCCGCGTTTCTTCATCGAGCTATTAACCAAAGAAGGTGAAATTGTCTATGACCCGTTCAGCGGGCGAGGTACCACGATCATCGAGGCCGGTCTCCTCGGAAGAAAGGTTATTGGCAACGATATCAATCCGCTGAGTGCAATTCTGTCTCGTCCAAGATTCTTCATTCCCTCGCTCAGTGAACTTGAGCGAAGACTGCAGTCGATCAGGTTGAAGGCGAACGCGCAAGCAAACCTGGATCTTGCCATGTTCTACCATCCCCAGACTCTTGGGGAGATCGTATCGATCAAGAACTATCTCGATCGGCGCAAAAAGGCCGGAGAGGAAGACCACCTTGACCGCTGGATTAGAATGGTGGCAACAAACAGACTTACCGGGCACTCTAAAGGTTTTTTTTCGGTGTATACACTTCCGCCCAATCAGGCCGTCTCGCAGCAAAGTCAGGTCCGTATCAACCGTCGACTTCGCCAACGGCCGGAATACCGCGATACAAAAAAAATCATTCTGGATAAATCCAGAAGTCTGCTGCGCAATCTCTCGGACCTTCAGGTTGGCAATTTGAAAAGAGCCGGGAAGAGCGCCAGACTGTATTCTGTGGACGCCGCAAAAACAAAAAGAATCCGGCCTGAATCAGTCAATCTTACGGTCACGTCTCCCCCGTTTCTGAATGTCGTCCAATATGCAAACGATAATTGGTTGCGGTTCTGGTTCAATTCGATTGATCAAGAAACGGTCGGCAATGCAATGACGATGTCCGCCGATTTGAGCGGTTGGTCATACGAAATGGAGGATGTGTTTGCAGAACTCTATCGTATAACCCAGCGGGGAGGTTGGGTGGCGTTTGAGGTCGGTGAAGTCCGCAACGGTACCATCATGCTCGAAGAAACCATTGTCCCACTTGCGATACTCACGGGATTTCGTTGTGAAGGAATTCTGATCAACGCACAAGAATTCACCAAGACTTCGAATATCTGGGGCGTCAGCAACAACAAACGTGGCACCAATACCAACCGCATCGCCCTCTTCTACAAAGAATGAACTTCGCGATTTCATCAGCGTCTGCAGACAAGAACAACCTGACGTACAAAATTCTTATTTGCTTCACAAGCCTCATCGGTTCGTTCCACAGGCTTAAGCCAGCAATGGTTATATGAGATGTCCACAGTGTGATTCGGTTCCAATTTCATTTGGCTGGTTCCTCCTCATTGGTTGGATTCGCATCAGGTGCCGCAATTGTTCTTCCCGGTTGATCCTCAGATCCGTCGGCAATAGATTCTGGATTGCGCTTGCCGGCGGAGTCGTTGTCATCGCATCAATCGTGTTGTACCTGGACTATCCCTTTCGCCTGGTTGGTCAGACAGGAACGGTTTTGATCTTCGTCTCCATCATTCTTCTGACGATTATCCTTTCGTTGTATTTCGCCTGGACGGACAGTCAATTTGATGCCACACAAGGTCCTTGATGTACGAACTTGATCTTTCCATATCGTGCCATGCCTGAATTTCCCGATGTGACTATTTATGTGGAGAGCCTTCAACAAAGGATCGCCGGTCGTTCCCTGGAGAGAATACGCTTCACCAGTCCGTTCGTGTTGCGTAGCGTTGATCCTCCTATTGACGAAGCAGAAGGAAAACGAGTAATCTCCGTTCGACGCATCGGAAAGCAAATCGTTTGGCAAATGGAGGGTGAACTTTTCCTCGTGTTTCATCTCATGATTGCCGGTCGGTTTCACTGGAAGAAGGTTGGCGCCAAAGCTTCCGGGAAAATCGGACTTGCTGCTTTTGACTTTCCGGAAGGCACGCTCCTGTTCACAGAAGCAAGCTCCAAGAAACGTGCATCGCTCCACCTCGTGAGAGGAGAATCAGGATTGGCTCAATTCAACAAAGGAGGAATCGAAGTTTTTGAATCAACTATGGAAGAATTTGGCCGCGTGCTGCGATCTGAAAACCATACGTTGAAGCGCGCACTCACGGATCCGCATTTGTTCAGCGCCATCGGCAATGCCTATTCCGATGAGATCCTCCATCGCGCAGGACTTTCTCCATTGCTCTTGACGCAGAAACTCAGCGATCTGCAATTGCAGTCTCTGTTCAAATCAACTCGTGCGATATTGCTGGAGTGGACGGATCGCCTGAGAATCCAAACAGGCTCAGGATTCCCCGAAAAGGTCACGGCATTCCACGAGGATATGGCAGTTCATGGTAAGTTCGGAAAGCCTTGTCCTGTCTGCGGCACGAAAGTCCAGAGAATCGTTTACGCTGAGAACGAGTGTAATTACTGCCCCAAGTGTCAGACGGGCGGGAAATTGCTTGCTGATCGATCACTCTCCCGACTCTTGAAGGATGACTGGCCAAGGACAATCGATGAGCTTTGAGAACAACCTGACAGGTCGTTCTTTTCCTCTTCTCACCGAATCGACACCTCCATTCGCCGATAACACCGTAACTTACGGGCATATGTCGAGTATTTTCTTATAAAACAATCAGACATAGATCAAGAGGTTACGAATGGAAAACAACGTTGTACCATACAGATCAGGCAGATTCTTCTTCGGACTTTTACTGCTCATCCTCGGTTCGCTCTACCTGTTGCAGAATTTCGATTTCATCTATGTTGGACATATAAGCCGGTTCTGGCCTGTGCTGTTTATACTCTTCGGTGTTGCGAAATTGCTTGATAATGACGGCTCGCGTCACCACGGCAGCGGAATCGGCATGATCTTTCTCGGTTCGTGGCTCCTGATTTCGATGAACGGAATGTTCGGCCTCGACTTTCACGATTCGTGGCCAATCCTCATCATAGGATGGGGCGTTTCGATTCTGTGGAGGGCGTATTACCGCCATCCACAAATCACCATTGCAGAGGAGCAGCATCATGGAAACTAATCGCACACGGCACCTTACCCCTCAACTTATCCTTGGGCTGATTGTCGTATTCCTTGGCGTCGTTTTTACGCTGAACAATGTGGGCATCATTGATTCGGAGGATTATATACGGTACTGGCCATCGCTCATTATCGTCTACGGATTGGTGAACTTTTTTGAGCGACGTACTTCGTCGGGACGTGTTTGGTCCGCTCTGTGGATCTTTGTCGGGTCTGCCCTGTTGTTGAATAACCTCGAACTTACACACATCCGAATCTGGGATTACTGGCCGCTCATGCTCGTCATCGTTGGTTTTGGAATGATGCGGGGCAGTATGACCCGCCACCGAAAGATAGGCAACTTTTCGGGAGCGATCGGTTCGGAAAGCGTTGGGACCGATGAATACTCGGTCATCAACGGAGTTGCAATTCTTGGAGGATACCGAAGATCAAACAACTCCCAGGATTTCCGCGGCGGTGAGTTGACTGCAATCATGGGGGGTGCCGAGTTGGATTTGCGCGATGCATCCATCAAGGAAGGAGAAGCCGTTCTCGATATCTTCGCGTTCTGGGGAGGCGCAAAGATAAAGGTCCCTGAGGATTGGACCATTTCGCTGCAAGGCATGCCGATTCTCGGCGGCTTTGAAGACAAGACACGACCCCCAAGGAGCGACACCGGGAAACGTCTGGTCATTAAAGGATATGCGATAATGGGCGGCGCTGAGATTACGAACTAGCAATGCACCCGATTCTCTCAGACAGAGGCGCTCTCGTTCTTTACCTCGTTGTCTTCCTCCTCATCGGATTGATTCTTGCCGCGCTCCTGAATGTGTCCGGACACGTTCAGTGGGGCGCGGCAATTTCTTTCTCAGCACCGATGTCGCTCCTGTATGGACTCATGTGTCTGTCATCCTGGTATGTCTGCCGCTCCTTTCCTCTCAAGACCGGCAATCCCGCACGAATTGGTGGCATTTTTCTGGCCGCAGCAATTGTTTCAAGCGGCCTTTGGGTTCTCATCGGAGAAGTCTTTGCATCGTTGCTTTCGAGCTTTTCGTTTGCCGCAAGCCTTTCCAATCGATCTTCCACCCAATTGCTTCTGTTCGGTGGTGCCGGCATAGGACTGTACCTCCTCTCTGTCGCAATTCACTACCTGGTGATAACATTCGAACAATCGCAGGATACGGAGCGCCGTACTCTTGAGCTGAAGATTCTCGCCCAGACTGCTGAACTCAGAGCATTGCGCGCACAGATCAATCCTCACTTTCTGTTCAACAGCCTTAATTCGATCAGCGCCTTGACGACGAAGGATCCGCCTGCAGCGCGTTCCATGACGCTGTTGCTTTCGGATTTTCTGAGACAAACCCTTGCGTTTGGCACTGACGACCTGATTCCTCTTGAAAAAGAAATTTCTCTTTGCAGAAAATTCATCGACATCGAACAGGTACGATTCGGGACACGCCTTCGGTTCGAACAACAGGTCACCGACAAAGCCAACAATTGCCTTATCCCTCCGCTTCT
>CAZOIM010000250.1:0-4361 GCA_964579855.1 uncultured Ignavibacteriaceae bacterium
CTGCGCGGCTGTATTCGAACAAGGCGGCGGGCTGGATATTTGAACAAACATCCGGCGTCGTTTTTCCGGCAATTGCGGCGAGCAGTACCTCTTCCGTCGATTGGCTGACTGGGATCGGCTGCATAATCACATGGATTTGCGGGTGAAGCTGATTCCACTCGCGAACGAGCGTATCTGCCAATTGCACTTCCTGTGGATTCGGTGCGGGCCAGTAGGTCAATTCAATAGTTTTGCCAGTTGTATTCTGATCCGGTTCACGTCGCTCTGAACAGCCCGTCAGGATGGACGAGACAAGAGCCAGGATTAGCAGAATCTGTAGTATGTATTTATACGAATTCATTTGGAAAGTAAGATCTAAACTATTTACTCCCACGATTGCCATTCATAATCAATCGAAGGGAACGCGGCGTGGGGATAGATGCCCCCCTTTTTGACAGTGTAAACGTCAATGGCTTTAGGGTCGGCCTGATCATCAACAGCGACTCGAGCAAGCGCTGAATCGTCAATCCTGACCCCGTACTCCTCTTTCAAACGAAGAACTTCGTGCAGCATCTTTTTTGTTACTGCATACGAACTATACTGTCGCCACACATCTTCCCGGACAGCCTCAAACGGTTTGACATTTCCATTTGCGTCGGTGAAGGATCGCTTGTTTTCATCGTAATACGCTCGAACCAGCGGCAATGAATCTGTGATCGTATCTGCTATCCTGTTTTTATTTGCTGTGTAGAGCATTTTCTCCCGCCACCATTGCGTCTGCCTCTTAACGGTCGGCAGGTTTTGGAATCCTCTCGCAAAAGCCTTCCTTGTCAGCAAACGGTCTCGAACCATTCTCCATACAAGTTCTTCCGTTGAATTGAAAAATCCTTGGGGCGTTGAAAGCTCCATTTTGGCGTACGGCTCTCTCATGCGATACCATTCAAGAAAGTCTTTAACACTCAGACTCTTTGACTTCAATTTCACGAGGATCTCCGCTGCAATAGGCTCAAGATTCGATACGTCGTTCAGATCCTTCGCTCCTTTGCGCTCGTTGAGTCGCCACTTTTCGACGACATCCTTCGTCAAGAATTTGTTTCCAAGATACGCCTGGATCGCATTGAACGGTTCCCGCATGATTGTCGGATTCTGTGACTTCACCACACTGCGCACGTAAACATCCGAAAGCGAATCCGAAATATGCTGGGTCATTGCACGGCGGACATCCTCTGCAAGTTTGGCCTCATCGGTCTGCGATATCACAGGGGCGACGGTAGATTCCACCATTTTGACGATATACCAACCATCCGGGCCGTGAATGGGAAGAGAAACGCTGCCAACCTTCATGGTATCCACAACGTTGGCGAACATTGGATTCTTCATCCCAAGCTTGAATTTCGTAGTCGCCAACGACCGGTCTTCCGATTTTGCATCTGATTTTATCTGCCGGTCATACAACGAATCGAATTGGACTCCCGATTTCATTTCCTTGGCCAGCGCATTCAATTCTAAATCCGATCGAACAAACAACCATTCCAGACTAAAATGAACCTGTTCTTCCTTCATGCCAGCAGCGAGCTGCCGGTCACTGATATGGACTTTACCGAGAACATCGTGCCTGTACAGTTCTTCGGTGGCGAGATCTCCTTCAATTTCGGAAACTTGTCGTTTCATGTCGGGCCACTGATCCAACCCGAGGTGCTCGGCCTCCAACGCGAGGAGTTTCTCGTACAGCATGAAGTTCAGGTAGCGTTTCTTCGAATCTTTTTCACGCTTGGCAAACGCCGGACCAAACTCGTAGCTCAATTTGAATTCATTGCCGGTAATATTCAGCGGACCAACGCGGGCAACCACTAAACGTTCAAGCTTGGGGTCGAGAATCGATGAGGGGATTGGGACTTCTCTTTTCCCTTGAGAAAAGAGAGAGGTTGAACCGACAATGGCCGCCACTCCGAGACAAGCCACCGTGTTTGACGCTATCCGGACATGGTTGTCATTCACAGACTTAGAAACGAATGCCGAGGGTGAAGACGTGGACACTTTCCAACCGACCCATGTTTTCATACGCATAATCAAACCCCAAACCCATGGTGCCCAAAAATTCTCCGGTCGATACGCCGAGTCCAAAAGAGAGTCCTCCCTCTGAGCTATTGAGGAACAGGGATTGATATCCTGCTCGCAAGAAGAGGAAATTGGAGTAAGCAAATTCGGTCCCAATATTGAGACTCTCGTAATTGTCGTTCGGGTGAAGGGCATCGGCAGCCAGCGTCCAGCGATACTCGTCATTATCGAAGATATGGGTGGAAACGCCGAATTGAAAGAGAAGCGGAAGGTCCCAGGAATCGAATTCCACATCGGTCGGCACTGCCCCATTGGTCCCAAGTTCTGCAGGGTTCAGTCGTATAAACTGTCGTGCATCTCGACCGGCCATTTTCATGCTGGTCCCAAAATTGGTAAGTGCGGCACCAATGGTCATACCGCCAAATAGATCGGTCTTGAACATTGTTCCGGCATCGATGGCAAACGCGCTCGCACTCTCGTGCCAGATCGTTTCCTGGATATATTTTGCAGAGAGGCCGATGGAGAACCGTTCAGTCAGTTGGCGAGAGAATGACAATCCAGCGGCAAGATCGCTGGCGCTGAAATACTCACCTGTCCCTTCCGGAAAATCGACTGTTCGAACCTTCATGTCTCCCATCGACAGAGAAGTGATGCTGAATCCCAATGTCCCCACGTCCATCATGGGAAGAGCAATTCCGGCGTAATCAAATTTCGTGTCAGCGATCCAGTCTGTATGGACAACGACGGCGTTCGTCTGTTTCAGTCCTGCAATTCCGGCGGGATTCCAATGCAGTGCAGTTGCGTCGTTTGCCAGACTTACAAATGCTCCTCCCATGCCAACCGCGGATGCCCCAACGCTGATCTCAAGAAATGTGGCCGCGGTTGTCCCTGATTTGGAAACGTCGATGCCAGCCTGAGCGAACCCAATGTTTGCGAGCAGGAAACTTAGGAAGACTGCAACCGATCCTCTGTTCATATCTGCGACTCCAATTCGCGTCCGACCATCGAAGTGATTGCTATTTAATTACCGCAAATTTGTCGATGTATGTGCCAATTCCCGGAGCATCAACCTGATAAACATAGACGCCAAACGCGATATCCATGCCGTCGCGGGAGACGAGATTCCAGGGCTCCTGGCCGTCATCAATGGTGCTACTATGATACAGTTCCTTGACGAGGTGACCGCTGATGGTATAGATTCGAATCGTGCATTGATGGGGTAGATGAATGAAATAGACGAGACGTGGACCTCTCCCCACCGTGGTCGATGCAGGTTCCCACGCAGCGGCTCCTACATACGGATTTGGCACCACAGCAATGTTTTTCACGCCGGATTTTGCCAACGATGGATTCAGCGATGGTGCCTGGGTAGTGAACTCAAAATATTCTCCCGTACGGAAAGGTTTGTGCGTCGCAATTCTGAAGACATCACCCGGCTGCGGCGCGCGTTGCTGGGAGGGCGCAATCGCCGTGTCCTGAAGCAAGGTCAACGACCACGACTTGCTCGCGGAGAAGAATTGGGTAGCCGGCTTGCCGGCTGAATCACCATACACAATGAAGACAGCATCCCCTGCATCAAAAAGCGAATTCCCATTCACGTCCTGAAAGATGAATTGAACGTGATCGACATTTTCTGTGATGTTTTTCACCACGATATTCGACGGGATTCCGGTACTAAAGCTCGATCCCGGGAAGGAGGTGTCGCCGAGCCCCGGTGCGGTGAGACGGATTTCGAAATCGGAAGGGTAGTTCACTCGTCGGGCTTGATAACCGGGTGCAAATCTGGAATCAAAACCGACCTGTGTTACAAAATTACTGTTTCCCGTTTCCCATCCTGTTCTTGACTGATCAATGACCACAAATGGATCGTTCGTAATCGTGGCAACGTAGCCTTTCGTGAACGGTGATTGCGTCGAGGCGGCCAGAAGCCGGGTCAGTGGTACTACGGTGTCCCCTGAAGTCTTGTCAATAATCCGATACCACGGATTTGCGTTGGTGTGAAACGCCGTCGAGTCTGCAAACTCCAAGTGAAAGGTGTGATCATTTTGTATCGAATCCGGATCAAGAATTGTCATCTGCAACGCGCCGGTTCCTGGACCTGATCCGATCGTGTTATTGATCGCCGGACCAACATAACCGGCTGAAGGAGAACGTGGAGTGACTGCCGCTGTGTTGACATCCGTCTTGACATTTCCCGCGATATCGATTTTGATAATGCTCGTGCACTCCGTGGGTGGAATACCGATAAACTCCCCCGTCACTGTTGTCGTTGTGAATCCCTGGTCGTACGAAACCACCGCATAGTAATATTTTTGACCGTTCTG
>CAZOIM010000251.1:0-4327 GCA_964579855.1 uncultured Ignavibacteriaceae bacterium
AGTGGCAATGGTATCATAAAGGCCCCAGTTTTTAGCGCAACTCCTTCCGCCATCAATTTTGGCGCTGTGCAAGTCGGTGGAACAAGAAAGGATAGCGTAACGATCATAAATATTGGCTACGATTCGCTCATTATTTCAAGTGCTCAAACTGGAGATGCCTCATTAGTTCTCACGCCAACGTCGGCGAGACTTGACTCGATGGCGTCTGCGAAATTTTACGTCACCTATTCGGCCAATAGTGCAGGATACAAACTCGGCTCCATTGTCTTCGCAGATAATACAACAAAAGCCCAGGACACTGTTCTTCTCAAGGGCAAGGGATTGACTCCGGTGACGATCAGCGAAGCGCGAAAAGATGCAAATAGTGATTTCATTGCCGACTATTCGGTGAGCCTTGATACCCTGGCGATCACTGGCATTGTGACGACTCCAAACATGGGAGCTTCCGCAAGCCAGACCTCATATTTCATTCAGGATGCAACAGGGGGTATGGATGCTTTCGCGTTTGGGTTGGTTTCAACTTCATATGTACGCGGTGACTCGATATTGGTTATCGGCCAAGTGAAACAATTCAACGGTTTGGACGAATTTACCCCTATCGTTTGGAACGATACCTACGTTAAGGTCTTGGCGCACGTCGCTGTTCCGGCACCGAGGCACCTCACTCTTCACCAATTTGTCACCAATGCGGAATCTTATGAAGGACAGCTGGTGGAAATCGACACACTTGTCAAGTCAAGCGGAACGTGGCCAGTTTCGCCAGCAAATGCAAGTGTCTACCTCACCAACTCTGCCAAAGTAGATTCACTGCAGTTGTTTATTGATCTGGATGCTCATATCGGCGGAACCGCTCAAAAGCCATATCCCATCAATGTTACGGGGATCGTGAGTCAGTTTACTACGGTTCAGCCACCCAATGTGGGTTATGAAGTATTTCCACGAGATACGTTGGACATAATCCATACTCCGGGAACCGCTGGCGTATTTGATGACGTTGCTGCAACAGTTCCGACGACGTTTGAACTCTTCAACAGCTACCCCAATCCGTTCAACCCGTCGACAACGATTCAATACGGATTACCGCAACAAAGCAAGGTGACGTTGAAAGTATTTTCGCTGCTCGGACAGGAAATTGCGACGCTCGTGAATGATATCCAGGGAGCCAGCTACCACAAGGTTCAATGGAACGGGCGGGACAATAACGGCACGCAGGTCAGCAGCGGCGTTTATTTCTTCCGCATCGTTGCCGAACCACTCGATGGCAAATCGAGTCCGTTCACGCAAGTACGAAAAATGATGCTCATGAAGTAAACACGTTCTTTGTGTTCATCCCGACGTCGTTTGTCGGGATCTGAATTGCAGATTAGATAATGCGATTTGGTCTGCGGAGTTCCAAGGATGTGTAATGCAACCACCCCCGTTCTCAACAAGAGGACGGGGGTTGTTCATCTAAAGTATCCGGCGGTCGATTCCTTGTACGCTCACGTGAAATCGTCCTTAGATGAATTCCTGGTATGGGGAACAACGTCACTCGAAAAAATCTCTATTTGAATCCTCGACGCAGTTTGCCTCCGACGTTTTCAATTCTCAAAAATGGAGATTGCATCTCGACGAAAAGAGTGGGAAACTGTAATAAGATTGTCCCACACGTAGCGAGTTCACCTCTCGACTGTGGTTCCTTCGAGGATGATGAGTCAGTTCTTCAAGAGGGTTCGTTGTATACTTCACGATTGAATGTGTTCGGGCCGACCAGGTTATCTTCCGTACGATAGTTGCACTATCAGATTGCTGCTTCGATCATGATGCAAGAAGAAATCCATTCAACCTCTCTTTCCTCAACCTGCAGCGTCAGTCTTTAGCGTCTATGAAATTGTATTGTGACAGACATACTGTTCTTTCCGTTTCAACAATACGCAAATCAGCATCTTGGAAAGATGTGTCGCGAACGAAGAGGACGAATCTCAACCGTTGTAGCATTGTCTTCAGCACCCTCATTGTTGTACTGTGTTTGTTTGTCTCGGTCATGAACAGCCAGCGATTGGGCAAGACCACCGATGACGTTGGTACAAATTATACCAATGTCGGCAGCATTGGATTGACTATTACGAATATCGGAACGCTCGGAACTCGCAACGCCTCCTGGCCCAATCAACCTTCCTGCGAATATCCGCTGGGTTCGCGGATTGAACATCTCTACCAATCGGGCCTGTGGATTGGCGCAAAATCGCGCCACACCGGCCTGGCTGCGCAAGTTTCGACAGGCGCCACCGATCGATCCGGAAGTTCAGGAGAAGGATTGGAATTCACGACAGAGAATGGCACAACCATGATTTTGCGTTCGTCACTCTCTGATTCAAGATATTTTCAGCAGGATGCTATAAGCCATCAGGATTTTGTGGCGGATTATTCCGACACGCACACGAGAGTGCCCGCGTCCCTTGATTCCATTCCCAATCACTATCCTCTCGGACTCCAAGTCCATCAAGAAAGCTACGCCTGGAATTTTCCGTTTACCAACAGCTTCGTCATTCTGAGCTACACGATTCACAATGTCAGCGGAGATACGCTGGATGATATGTATGTAGGGCTTTGGACGGACAACGTCGTGCGGAACACCAATTACGTCAGACCAGGTGCGACGGGCTATTTTGCGTATTGCGGGGGAGGATATGATTCACTCGCCAGGATGATGTACACCTTCGAAGGCAATCCAAGTCCAGGAAATACTCCTGCCAACAGTTATGTTGGTTTTTCCATCCTGGGCGCTACGCCCTTCCCGGTTGATTCTTCGCAGGGTATCTTCGTCGATTCTCTCGGTGATCTTTGTCGCCAGACATTTTTCAACGCATGGATCTTTAGAAACAGCCAGGGTGTTCAAGCTTTGTTCTCGCCGACAGACGACTTCAATTCTTCGCAATATCTCAGTCGTTATACTCGTTTGACCCAGTCAATTCCACAGGCTACAATCAACAATATGCGGATTCAACCGGCGAATTACACAACGATGCTTTCAACGGGTCCGTGGCATGCACTGGCACCCGGGGATTCTGTTCAGGTTGTGTTCGCCGTGGTCTGCGCCGAGAAGGCGGGCACGCAATGGGAAGGTCTGGACAATCCAGACCAACGAGCAAACCTGTATGCGAATTTAGCCTGGGCACAGCGATGTTACAACGGTGAAGACATCAACGGAAATGACCGCCTGGATCCGGGTGAAGATATTGTTGCACGCGTTCCGGGGGGCTTAATTTACGGCTCGGACGGAAAATTGACGAGATACGTATTGCCTACACCTCCTCCACAACCGCGTGTTCATGCCGAGGTCGATAATCAGCGGGCAACGATTTATTGGGATCGATCCGCGGAGGTTGCTCTCGATCCGATCAGCGGAAAGAAAGACTTTGAAGGCTACAGAGTTTATCGCTCCAAAGCGGGGGCAGATTTTCTTTCCAACCAAAGCCTGTTGCTGAGTATTCCCATGGTGGGCGATTTTGATCGCACAGATGATTCAATAGGCTATAACACCGGGTTCAAGAGCATCCTCATCGACTCATCAGCTTCGTATCGAGGAATGGTCTTTTCCGGTGATACGACTCACTATTTCTATCAATTTCCTCCGAAGAGTGCAGATGTTTCGCAGCTGAATGGCTGGCAATATGTGTACGGTGTGTCAGCGTATGATCAGGGAGATCCATCGAACAACCTCAATTCGCTCGAAAGCGCGATGAAGACGGTGTCGATTATTTCCGGGACAACGCCGACATCGGATGCTTCAAAAGAAATTGGCGTCTATCCGAATCCGTATTACTCAAAAGCATATTGGGATGGTAATGGAGAACGCTTTCGAAAAATCTATTTCTACAACCTCCCCGCGAACGCAACAATTACTGTCTACACACTGGCAGGAGACGTAGTGGCGAGAATGGATCATAACAGTACAAATTCCGGAACCGACATTCGATGGTTCCAACAATTCAGCAGTTCGCAGACACCGCAGTTTTCCGGTGGAGAACACGCGTGGGATTTGATTTCCAAGAACGACCAGGCGATTGCGACGGGCTTGTACTTGTTCACGGTCAAAGACAATAACACGGGAACAATCAAACGTGGCAAGTTCCTGGTGATAAAATGAGTTTTGTATCAATGATTGCCCAAAACTTCTTAGGAGGATTCACCATGAAGAGAATCATACTGGTTTTGGTTCTTGCTTTTTTCGGTATCTCGATGGCGTCGGCACAGGTTTATCCGACGGTTTCGATACACGATCTTCAGTTTGTTCCTTCAGACTCGCTACTTAAGTGCGACAGTCTTGGTGTAAACGCAGGATTGA
>CAZOIM010000252.1:0-4313 GCA_964579855.1 uncultured Ignavibacteriaceae bacterium
TTTGGATCCCCGATTCAGCCGCCTGAGATCCGAGAAGTCGATCCTGATTGATTGATCCACCAACAAGCGCGAGATCCAGATCCGCCTTATCCCGAATTTGAGCGAATGCAGTCAAGAGCGTATCAATCCCTTTGTGCGGTTTTACGTTTCCCACATAAAGAACAAACGGCCTCTCGATGGCAAACCTTTTCTTGAATTCAGCGATTCGTCCACGTTCGGAGATGGGCACATACTGCTCACCCACACCCAGATGAATCACCTTGATTCTTTCCGGGGGCAAACGAAAACTTCGAAGAATATCGTTCTTTGTAAAAGCGGAATCCGCAATAATGAAGCGTGCACTATTCAGCGAATGCCTGATCATCGAATATGAATACAATCTTTGGAGGCCACTGAAGTGCTGCGGGAACCGGAGATGAATGATGTCATGGACCGTAACCACCGACCTCTTGCCAATTCCGAGAGGAAGGGTGTAATGCGGTTCGTGAAATACGTCGACGTTGTCCGATTTTATTTTCTTGCCAAATAGGCCGATCTCAGATATTGAGTACTTCGGATACTTGACTTCCGCAATCGTCCATCCTGTTGGCAACGAAATCGATGAGGCATCTTTGGAACTGGCATAGAGTATGAACTTGTGGCGCGTTCGAAGTTTCGAAAGTGAATTGACGAGTTGCTGGATGTATGTGCCAATGCCGAAGTCGAAGTATTTACGTCCATCGAGAGCAATTAACGCCATGAGAAGGATCAAAGTGGTTGGACAACGGTGAAAATGACGGGTCAATTCGCAGTTGAAATTTAGACTTTTCTGGTGTGTAAATCAATTCTCGATAGAGGCCTCTCTCTTCCAAAGTAAGTATCCGTGCTACCAGCGCTTGTCGGGTCAGCGTCGCTTTTGTTGGCTATTAGACCGACCGTTTTGTAAATTCAATGGAAATTTTTGTTTCACATTCCGGCAAATCTTCAACGGATTGGCAAAAGATCTCCGGAGGATTGCGAATTACTCCCAAATTCATGGGCTCAGACGATTTCGAAAATTGTTGAATCTCCGCATAAAGACGGATCACGCACACGAATGGCCAAGTCTTGTTGAAACCTGCAATATTTTTGGATCGTGACGGAACGATCAACAAAGAATTGAACTATTTGCACGATCCGGAACAATTCGAACTTATCCCCGGCGCAGCCGCGACTATTGCAAAATGGAACACGCAAGGTTGGCTGGTTGTACTGGTAACTAATCAAGCAGGAGTTGGCCGGGGCTATTTTCCGATGTCAGCGGTCCAAGCAGTCCACAAAAGGATGAATGAGTGTCTGGCAAAAGAAAGTGCCCGACTTGATGGGATCTATGTGTGCCCGCACCGCCCGGATGATGGTTGCGCCTGTCGCAAACCAAAGACCTTTCTCTTTGAAGCATCCGCTAAGGATCTGGGTATCGACTTAAAAAAATCCTATTGCATTGGAGACAAATTGACCGATGTATTGCCGGCTCGTGATCTAGGTGCAAGAGCGATACTCGTTCGGACGGGGTATGGTGAGCAGCAGCTTGACTCTATTGCCCAGCTGGAAGACTTCACGGTCTCCATAGCAGCTGATTTGGCTGATGCCGCCCGCATTATTGAAGACGAACAAATTTGAGTTGTAAGTATTTATGAGTCCCACTGAAGCGATTATACTTGCTGGCGGAAAAGGAACCAGATTACAGGAATCCGTCAAGGATAGGCCCAAGCCGCTGGCTGAGGTGGCTGGGCGGCCATTTATCGAATGGCTCCTTCTTATGCTGCATATGCAGGGAATTCGTCGCGTAATTGTCTGCACGGGCCATATGGGAGAAATGATGGAGCCTCATTTGGGCGGTGGTATACGGTTTGATCTCGAACTTCTGTATGTGCGTGACCCTATCCCTTTGGGAACAGGTGGCGCGGTACGAAACGCTTTTCCCCTTCTTCAAAGCAGTTCTGTGCTGGTATTGAACGGAGATTCGTATTTCCGATTTGATGCAGGAAGTCTCTCCGACTTCCACTCGACACATCATTCGGAGGCTACCATCCTGCTAACCAAAGTAGAAGATTCTTCGAGATTTGGAACTGTCGATGTTGAAAGCACGGGCGAGGTTAAGGCATTTCGCGAGAAGACCAATGATCGCCGTTCCGCGTGGATCAACGCCGGGGTATACTTATTGAATCGCGGAGTCATTGAGAACATCCCCGGGAATCTTGCCGTGTCCCTGGAGCGTGAGGTATTTCCTGGGCTTATCGGAAAGGGACTTTATGGTAAACCTGAGAACGGACTATTCTGGGATATTGGGACCGTCGATTCTTATAAATCTTCGACGAATATCTTATCCAGAGAATTCGCGGAACTTGAGCTCCATCAAAAACACAGTGCACGATGAATGTCGTAAGTTGCTCTCGTGAGCAAACCTGAACTCTCCATTCTTGAATCAAGGAACTGATATAATGAAGATACTAATCACAGGCGGAGCTGGTTATTTGGGATCCGTCCTCGCTCCCGCTCTTTTGTCACGCGGATACGACGTAACGGTGTTGGATGCCTTTATGTATCGTCAAAACAGCCTGATGGATTGCTGCCAATATGAAAACTTCAGCATTGTTCGCGGCGATTGCCGAGATGAGAGTATTGTCAAACCACTCATCGCAAAGACAGATGTCGTGATTCCGTTGGCAGCGCTTGTGGGCGCACCTCTGTGTGACCGCGATAGGGTTGCGGCCCAAACTACCAATGCAGGTGCAGTGGAAATGATCTGTAGGCTGCTCAGCAAGAATCAGCGTGTACTCTTCCCGACAACGAATAGTGGATACGGCATAGGTGAACAGGGTAAATTCTGCACAGAAGACACTCCCCTTCGTCCGATATCGCTCTACGGCACGACAAAGGTTCAGGCTGAAAAAGTAATTCTGGAACGCGAGAACTCAATCAGTTTTCGATTGGCGACTGTCTTCGGCCTCTCACCGCGTATGCGTCTGGACCTATTGGTAAACGACTTTGTCTATCGTGCCATCACTGATCGTGCAGTCGTAATATTCGAAGGACATTTCAAGAGGAACTACATCCATATCAGGGACGTAGCCCGGGTATTCACTCACGGGCTTGAACATTTCGATTCGATGAAAGGCAAACCGTACAATGTTGGCCTGGACGACGCCAACCTTTCGAAGATTCAACTCTGCGAGGAAATCAAGAAACAACTTCCGCAATTTACGTACGTCGAAGCTCCGATAGGTGAAGATCCTGATAAACGCGACTATATCGTTTCTAATGCACGGTTGGCGTCAACCGATTTTAAGCCGGAGTGGTCGATGAGTCGCGGGATTGCCGAGTTAATAAAAGGGTTCACCATCATCCGGAATTCGGTCTACTCAAACATTTAGGATACTATGATTATTTCGCGCGCCCCCGTCCGTATTAGTTTTTTTGGCGGAGGGACAGATTACCCGGAGCATTTCCTGAATCACGGAGGGGCTGTACTTGCTACGGCGATCGACAAGTATTCCTACGTCACTGCAAGTACTTTTCAAAGCCACCTCTTTGACTACTCTGTTCGAGTTTCATACCGAAAAGTCGAGCTGGTAAAACGACTGGACGAGATCGAACATAAAGTCTTCAGGGCTTGCCTTCGGCTGTGTGGATTGGATCGAGACATAGAATTGCATAATGTCGCTGACCTTCCATCGTTTACAGGACTTGGTTCCTCGTCAACGTTTACTGTGTCACTGCTTCAAGCACTACACAGCTTTAAACACGAATCGTTGGACCCGCTCCAATTAGGATACGAGGCCATCCACGTCGAACGAGGCCTCCTCGAAGAAAGTGTCGGATGCCAGGATCAAATTCTCGCTGCGGTGGGAGGATTTAATCTTATCGAATTTCGCAAGGAAAATGATATTGACGTGCATCGGATTCCCATAACGAGCGAACGACTCGCAGAGTTTGAAAAACATTTGCTCGTGGTCTTCACGGGCATCAAGCGTAAGGCAACGGATATCGCATCTGCTCAATTAAAACGCAAAGATCAAAACCTCGCCACATTACTGCAAATGAGGAAAATGGTGGACCAGGGCTATGAAATTCTAACCGGCTCGAAATCCTTGGTTCAATTCGGAGAGTTACTCCACAAGTCTTGGGAAGCCAAAAAGAGCCTTGAAAACGGAATTTCCAACGGTCAAATCGATGATTTATATGACTGTGCCCGCCAAAACGGGGCATGGGGTGGAAAGCTACTTGGTGCGGGAGGCGGAGGCTTTCTCCTCCTTTTTGCGCCTCCCGAGAAACACGCGCAAATCAAGAAGAAC
>CAZOIM010000253.1:0-4243 GCA_964579855.1 uncultured Ignavibacteriaceae bacterium
AATCCGACAGACGCGCCAGCGCGGCAAGTTGCTATTTCATTAGGTTGAATCTTGTCGGACAGGTTAGAAACCTGTCCAACTGGAAGCCACCTCAAAAACAGAAGGCGTAATGCTGAACTTGTCCCGCTTTCCAGCATCCCGCAAACAAGCGGGATCTCAAGAGGAGGGATTCGAGCATCTATTTTTCTGACCGGTATAGACCCCGAAACAAGTTCGGGGTGACGATTCGGTTCATTGAAATGGCTCTTGGTGTTTCTGACAGGCTCGTCAAATTCTCCTAGCGACGGTCCAGTCTGGCTGCAGCGGATTTGGGTCGGACGACGGCCCCTATTGAAGACCTAACAAATACGATCGTCGTCGATTGTGAAGTGAGGGGGTTGGGAAATGAGATGCTCAGCGTATTGTTGCTGTTGGAGAAGGCGTATGTGCCGGGAAGGGATACCGTGGTGTCGATGAATCCAGGAATGTAGTACCGAACGCGAGCCGTCAGATTGCCGTTCACCGCATTGAGCACCGTTATCGAAAACGTTGCCGTATTGGCATTCCCCGGAGCGGGCAACTGGAGTTTGCCTGCCGTATCGACCACTAAAGTTGCCGAAGATCCGTCCGCCAAAACCTGGAATCCCAGCGTGTCCGCGCTGGAATACCAAACGCCGACCAGGTTGGGGTCGATTGTGATAACAGGTCCCGTTGAGTCCTTTTTGCAGGAAGCCAATGCAATCAATAGTGCGATGCTGAAAGGGAAGAACATTCGAACAATCCGTCGGTCGGGTGATCTCATTCTCTGGCCTCTTATAATTCTTGTGAATTGTATTCCAATGATTCTGGATGCGTAAAAAGTATAGAGAGGAATCGAGGAAAAATCAAGCCGGGGTGCCCGAGGTCACAAACCAAATCATCGGATGTGACAAGTATTGAAACGTTCAAAGAATTCGATGTCCTTGCGAAAGGAATCCTGACAATTCGGAATCAGGCAAAGCCCGACATTTTCAATCGTACCCGTTTTAAATCGGCCGATATTTTGGTATTATGAGACAAGCCACCGCGTCTTCGAGAGCCTGTTGAAGATCTGATCACCACATCGTCGACGAAACGAAGCCGTCGCACCGAATAGCCGTGCAGGAATCACAGGTTGATTTCGAATTCCATCGAACCAAACGAATGAAATTCATTCTTACTCTCGACACTGAAGCGGACAACCAGTGGGCCCACGGTGTGGATCTTTCGACACGCAACCTTCGCTTTATACCACGACTTGAAGAGATTTGTGATCGTTTTGACGTGCGTCCCACGTACCTGGTCACGTCGGAAGTCTGTGGCGATGAGTTCGCTGCAAGGCTTTTGAGCGAATATCAAAGTTCGGGCCGGGCTGAAGTCGGGGCTCATCTGCACGTTTGGACGACGCCACCGTTCGAAGATAAGCCGGGGTTCAGGTTCAACGATACATTGCACGGATTCGCGAACGAATTACCCGAGCCGTTGCTGAGGAACAAAATCGAACGGCTTACCCAGGAGATTGGGAGTGCATTCGGCCAACGCCCCACGTCGTTCCGGTCAGGCCGGTACGGCTTCGATGATAGATGCGCAGGGATTCTCCTGGACAACGGCTACACTGTCGATTCGTCGGTGACTCCGTACATTGATTGGTCGTCTGCGAAGGGAATGCCGGGGGGAACCGGCGGTCCGGATTTCTCGCGAAAAAGCCCCCGGCACTCTTTCATTTCCATAGGAAACAAGAGTCTCCTGGAAATCCCTGTTACAGTACTTCCAACCATATTTCCACTCACGGCCAACGATTTGTTGGCAAGATTCTACAGTTCCCTGGGGAACACCCTAAGCGCCAGGATGGCACGAAAACTGACATTCGGAAATCAGCCAGTGTGGCTTCGTCCTTTTCGTTCAACGACACTCGATGCCTTCAGAAAGGTCGTCGAAGAGGCCGGGAAACGAAATCTCGAATTCATAACCATGATGTTCCATTCGAGCGAGTTGATGCCGGGGTGTTCCCCGTACAGGAAGAACCAACAGGAGGTAGAGGCACTTTTCGCATTGCTTAGTGAGTTTTTCAGAATGTTACGCGATCATGCCATTCGTTCTCTAACGTTGTCTGAGGCTGCAAACGCAGTCAGAACGATGAATTGAATTGCGTCTCGTGTCGTAGCATCGAATAGTGGCTTGAGGATTCTGTTCCACGTTAATGATTGGCATGATTGTTTACAGAAACACATTTCTCCGAATTGCGCGGGTATGGTTCGACGAAACGCCCCCGGACAGGGGCGTCGACATCATCTATTCCTTCCAACGATTATCACCGCCAGTTCGGCTGAGCTTTACGGAATTCCATACGATTACCGTCGACCTTCATCAGTCTGAAGAGGCCATTTTTAGCAAGTTCAAAAAAGACACAAGAAATGAAATTCGAAGAGCAGCGGAGAAGGACGGCATCGTGTGCGACAATCCGTCACCAGCGCATCCACAGCTCCTCAAAGATTTCTACGAAGTCTACGAGGGCTTTGCGGCACAAAAACGCCGTGTTGGTGCTGACAGAAAGTTGCTGTCACTTCTCTCAGAATCGCAGAGTCTCTACATTTCCTCGGCAAACGTATCTCCAACAGGAAAGCCCGTATTCCACGTTTATTACCGTAGCCCATCACGTGTCAGACTACTCTATTCCGCTTCATTGTTCAGAGATTCTGACGAAGCAGAACGCAGGAACCTCATCGGCCGGATGAACCGTTGCCTCCATTGGAATGACATGCAATGGTTCAAGAAGGATGGGGTCTTCACATACGATTTTGGCGGATGGTACAGCGGGAATGACGATGAGGAGAAACTAAGGATAAACAAGTTCAAAGAAGAATTTGGCGGTACCATCGTAAAAAACTATGACTGCGAGGAAGGAGTTACGATACTGGGTAGAGTTGCGCTGTTGATCAACAGGCATTTCAGAAATCGTTGATCGATGATTTCGCAATTCAGGCATTGATCACAGAAGATCACCCTCGGAGATCGAAATCTTTTTCCAATCACTTTTGAATCTTTGCCGCATTTTGGTATCTTCTAATCAACAAGTATTGCGATGTCTGAGTCTCTTCACGTATTGATCAGAACATGTGGTGCTGTGGTCCAAGTCCATACAAGAGCATTCCTCCCGCAACATCTCATCCATGCCGGATATATCGATTTAGCCGGAGCACCGCGAATCCCGCCATCAGCCGCGCCAAGCAAGAGAGTTCTGCGTCAATGAATACGATATCAACTCCTGGGACGATTGATGTGCTTGGAATTCCCATATCCTTGACGGACGAAGAGGCGATGGTGAATCTAGTCCATTCGTGGATTCTGAGCGATGCAAAGGGATGGGTTTGCGGCATCAACGCCTTGGCATTGAATCTCTCATACGAGCGACCGTGGTTGAAAGATTTCTATCTGAGATCCCTCCTAAACTGTTCGGAAGGCGTTGCAGTGAGTGTCGCGGCACTGCTGCATGGTCGAACAATGCCTAAACGGATTGTCTGGGCTTACTGGATATACGACTTGATTGAGATGATGGAGCGCGATGGATTCTCGCTATATCTCCTCGGCGGAGAAGCATCAGTGGTTTCGAACGCTGTACTGAACCTGAAGAAACGGTTTCCGCAGTTGCGGATGGCGGGATATCATGACGGATATTTCGAGGAAGCCGAAGGAGGAATGGTTGTCAGGTCAATTAATGAATGTCGACCGGAGGTTCTTCTTGTCGGGATGGGGATGCCGAAGCAAGAGCAATGGATCCTTCAGAATTTAGAAAACCTGAACGTGAAAGTTGTTCTGCCTGTCGGGGCATTGATAGACTACCTCTCCGGCGCAAAACAAAGATGTCCACAATGGATGGTTGCAGCAGGTCTCGAATGGCTTTACAGGCTCTTCAAAGAACCTCGCCGGCTCTGGAGGCGGTATCTGTTCGGAAATACGCTCTTCATTGTCCGCGTTCTTCTGGCCCGCGTGCGGATGACAGTCAGGAAAACCTCTCCAATCAGAGCGTCTTGAGAAATCGACCACTACCAAACTTCATTCATCCATTCGCGGCACCTCTAGTTGCGCATGGGCGAGTCCCATGGCGTAAAGTTGCTTTTGCCGAAGCGACAATTGCATCTGAACGAACTTGTTCTTCTCAGGCCATTTGAAATCGGTGTTGATGCACTTCCAATGAAAAACGCGATTCCAAAACTCTGGATTGGCGAAATTGTCAGCCGGATGTTGA
>CAZOIM010000254.1:0-4236 GCA_964579855.1 uncultured Ignavibacteriaceae bacterium
CAAATTGACTGAGTCTCTATTCTATTAGAACCCTTGAGCATTGTAGCTGTCGTGAGTAGCCCTAAGTTTGTTAGACACCCCAATTACAGAAAAGTTTCCCAATTTTGACAACGCATCATCAGGCAGAATAGTGAATTTTATCGTTTTTCACAATTCTTCTAGGTTTTGCGGGCAAAATTCGGCGAGATCTCATCAACTCCCTAATCTTAAATCAGATTGTGAATGCGAAGCTATTCCCAGCGAAAGGCCTTGACGGCGAGGATGGCAGCGATGATTGCCCAGACTGTGAGACCAACCAATTGCGGCCAGATCATCAACAACGTCGCTCCCTCGGTTGCGATGTTCCGCAGCCCGTCGGCAAGATAGGTCAATGGAAAGAATCCGGTGACCGTATACGCCATCCCGGGGAGATTGGCACGGCTGAAGAAAACGCCGGAAAGAAACATCATTGGCAGTACGATGATGTTCGCGAGCGGTGCAACCTGATCCTCCGATTTGGAAATACCTGACAGTGCAAATCCGATCGATAGGAAAATAATGCCGCCAAGAACTCCAACGACGAGCATGTCCAGCAAGCTTCCGATAAAATGTAATTTGAAAACCCAAACACCGGCCCCGACCATCACGGCTGTCTGCACCATAAGCACAACGAGACGCATGATGACCTGGGCGGCGATGAAATCAGAGGGCTGCATCGGTGTCGCCAGCATGCGGCGGAGGATACCGCGTTTCTTCAGGATGACAAAGCTGAACGAGACCCCAAAGATTCCGGTTTGCATAATCGACATGGCGAGAATACCAGGAAGGAGAAAATCAATGTAGGTCAGGTTGCGGCTGTTGACTGCGATCGATTGCACGATCGGATGCGGGATCCGGCTTTGAGCAAAGACAAGTTCATCGAGCACCCGTTGGATCATCATACGACCCGCTTGAGATTCCTGGGGTTTCTCCGCATTCACATACAGGACCAGTGAATCGCTGCCGCTTGGTTGAAACGTCGCCGGCAGGACAAGGACGAGCACCCGTTCCCCTTTCTTCAGTTGCGTAAGTTCTTCGTCTTCTTCACCTGTTGAGATTTTCAAAGTCTTGATCCCGTGAAGTTGACTCACAAGGACGGTGTCCCGGGAATGGTTCACAATGCCAAGCGATACCGTTCCCAGACTGTCAAAATTTACAAAGCTGAACAGGAAAATCATAAACAATGGAAGGAGAATGGTCCAGATGATCGCTTCCTTCTGTCGAAAGAACATCTTGAACGCCGCAACGATGAGTTTTGCTTTGAGTCTCATTTATTCGTCCCTCAATGTATGGCCCGTCATATCCAGAAATACATCTTCGAGGTTTGCAAGACGTTCCACGCGTTCCTTCGTAAATCCTTTTTTGACCAGCTTCCGGATGAGTTCCTGAGGGGGTGCGTACGCGATGATGGTTCCGTGATCCATGATCGCGACACGGTCGCACAATTCTTCCGCCTCATCCATATAGTGCGTCGTGATGACGATCGTTTTGCCTTCCGTGCGAATTCTGCGAATGACACCCCATAGGTGACGTCGTGCCTGCGGATCCAAACCCGTTGTCGGTTCATCGAGAAAGAGGATGACCGGATCGTTGACGAGCGCTGCAGCGATCGAGAATCGTTGTTTCTGTCCGCCGGATAGCTGTGCTACGTACGAGCGTGCTTTATCCCGCAACTCGACTTCATCGAGCAGTGCCAGCGGATCGACCTGCCTGTCGTACATCTCACCGAAGAGTGAAAGAAGTTCTTTGAGTGATAACTTGTCGAAAAAGGAGGATGCCTGCAGCTGTACGCCGATTCTTCGTTTGACCTCCTGCGGGTTTTTTGTGACATCCAGACCGTCCAGGACCACGGTACCGGAATCGATCGGACGAAGGGTTTCAATCATTTCGAGCGTGGTCGTCTTCCCGGCACCGTTGGGGCCCAGGATGCCAAACACTTCCTGGCGGTGCACATCGAAGGAGATGCCGTTCACCGCCACCAGGTCACCGTAGTGTTTTGTAAGTTGTTTTACTTCCAGAACTGAATCAGTCATGTGTCATTCACGTACAAGATAGACAGTATTGTTGGATTGGAGAGATCTCCCCATTCGATACAGAATCGGGTCTTACTTTGAACAAGAAATATGGTCAGGAGATTCCAGCCAATGGTGTCGGTAGCAATCTCAAAAGAGGACGTTTTTCGCGGAACATGTAGAAATCGGAGTACCTTTGCGATGCAAACAATCAAAAAAAGCTAAGCTGTTCCGAGTTTTAGTTTGACGGCTGCCATGAGTTCGTCGTGGGTAAACGGCTTTTGGAGATACTCAACTTCCGGAGCTGAACCCCACGCTCCTGCGACCTGCGCTTTCCCGGACATCAAAATAAGGGGAATGTTCGCCGTCCGTGCTTCCCGCTTAAGAAATTCTCTCAGGATGAATCCGCTCCCGCTGTACATCATCACATCGCTGATGATCAAGTTGGGAATATGGGCTTTTGCCATCTCGAATGCGCTAATACCATTGTCAGCCTCCATTGTCTCAAACCCCTCTTTTTTCAATATCACGACAACCATTTCACGAAATGTGTCTTCATCATCGACTACCAGTATTTTTTTCATAGCACTCTCTTTTCTGTTGGAGGAAAATGTTCCTGAATTAAAGTGAATATCCATTGTCACATTGTCGTTCAATCGCATTGCTCATAATTCGATTGCATCATTTCCGTTTGATCGCTGAAACTTGCCAAATCGTTTGAGTTTACCTTTGACGGTTGCGAGCAGCGTTTCTTCCGCGATGGGTTTCGTGAGATAGTCATCAATGCCAAGCTCTTTTCCTGCACGAATGAGAATCTCATCGGACAACCCGCTGAGAAAAATGAACGGCACATCATTGAGGTGCTTCAGCTCTCTAATTTTTTCGTAGAAACTGAAACCGCCCATCGTCGAAGTTTCCAGATTGATATCGCTGATAATTAATCGCGGGATCCATGTTTTGAGAAGCACATATGCTTCGTCTGACGATGCGAGTGAGGTGACCTGATATCCCTGTTGCGTAAGAATTTCTGAAATCAACAGACGCATTTGATCGTCATCGTCAATCACGAGAATGGTTATCGCGCCGGTTTTTGGCTCCAGATCCGAAAGCACCTGGATATCGATCTCAAGCTGTCGTTCCGGCGAGATGCCGAGTTCTCCGCGGAGCTTCTGCAGCGCAATGGCCTGTTGTGGTGCGATGTTGCCCTTCGACCACGCTAATCTGTATGCGTCGGCATATTTCCTGTCTGCGGAACCGATCTTCGGTGTTGCTGGTACATGGTTCGGGACTTCATTCGCCGCCGGGCGTTCCGGTTCGGCTTTGGGCCTTTCCTCCTGTTTCTTCTGTTCCCCGTCACGGCGCTCACGTTCCTTCCTCTGCCTCTCCTGTTCTTCTTCGAGCTGGCTTCGGAGTTCAGCATCACGTTTGCGCGCCGCCTCCCCGGCTTCCTTCTTCGTTCGTTCCCGCTCGATATTCTTTTCGTGCTGTTCTTTGAGATATGCCAGGCGCTCTTCATACGCAAGGACATAAACGTTTGCGGGATCCACCTCTTTCGCGTGGATAATCTCTCTGATCGCCTGATCGATCTCTCCTCCTTTAATAAGTTGATCGATCCGCTTGAGGATCTCGTTTGAAGCTTTTCGAATATCATCTCTCGCTGTGAGCTGCACCACCGGTGGAACCTTCCCTTGGATAACGAGTCATACAAATGTTCTTCTATTGATCGCTTTGCATGGCGAAACTGAGACAACGGCTGCTACTTCGGCCAGGTGGCAATAGTGCCGACCACACGCCCCGCGTCTTCAACTTCATAATGCTCTGCCGCGGAGAACTCGGTAAGCACGGAAGAAATCCTTTTCGTGGCTGCGTCCATCTGTTTGATTTCGTTGATGGCTTCGAGATTTTCTCCCACCTTGCGTTTCAGTCTCGACAGATAGAGCGTAATAATCGCCAGGGGATTGTTGACGTGGTGCTGTAATCCGCGAACAACTTCTTTCATCGTATTTAATTGCGTTGCCTTCATGCGAAGCTCTTCGCGATCACGACTGAGTTGGGCCTTACTGTCGTGCAGTTTCGACCGCACATCAATGACTTTGACCAACGCGGCCGCGAGAAGCCACATAAACGGAAGCGCGCTGAAGATGTCGTACGCATCCGATAGTGTCGCACCGCCATATTTCACTTTCAAAAAAAGGCGGATAATGGC
>CAZOIM010000255.1:0-4226 GCA_964579855.1 uncultured Ignavibacteriaceae bacterium
CCTGGGACCTCTCCGGCAAGCCTGTCGTCTGGGCGCTGACGCCCTGAGCCGCGGCGCCGCGGCCGGCGCTACTTCGGGGTGGCCACCATCGAGCCGGTCGGGCTGAAGGTGCCGGTCGTCGGATCGTAAAGCTCGGCCGACGGTAGCGAACTCAGATCGCTGGTGGGCGCGTTGCCCAACGTGCCAATGCCACCAATGAAGTCCTCACCACCGACGATGAGGACGCGGTCATCGGGAAGCAACGTGGCAGTCTGGCTTCCCCGCGAGATCGCCATCGATCCGGTGGCAGTGAACCGATCGCTCGTCGGGTTGTAAATCTCGGCCGTGGCGTTGAAGTCGTAATTGCCGTAGCCCCCGACCAACAGAACGCGCCCGTCCGGAAGCAGGGTCGCCGTTTGCTGGCCGCGTGGAGTCGTCATCGCGGTGGCCCGGAACGAATTGGTTGCCGGGTCGTACAACTCCGCCGAAAGCAAGGTCGAGCCGCTGGGGTCGTTGCCTCCAGCCACAAGGACCTGCCCGTTTCCTAGCAGAGTGGCAGTCGCGTAGTCCCGGTAGTCGGTCATCGGCCCGGCGGGATGGAACTTGCCGCTCGCAGGTTCATATACCTCGGCCGACCCGCGATACGTCGGAACGCTCATGTCGAAGACGTTTCCGGTGACTAGCACCGAGCCATTCGCCAGCAGGGTCGCGGTGTCGACAAACTGCGTCGAAATCATCGATCCGGCGGACCTGAAGCTGCCGGTCGTCGGGTCGTACAGCTCGGCGGGGGCGGGTGGCTGATAGCCCGAGGTGTCGTTGCCCACGAAAAGGACCTGGCCGTTCTTTAACAGGGTCGCCTTCCAGAATGCGCCTGACGGCTTCATCGATCCCGTCGGGCTGAAACGGCCGGTCTTCGGGTCATAGAGTTCGGCCGATGTGAGCTCGCCGAGCCGACTGTTGTAGCCGCCCGCGATCAGGACTCGGCCGTCTGAAAGCAGAGTGGCGGTCGCTTCTCTTCGCGCGGTGGCCATCGATCCGGTCTGCGTGAACTTCCCCGACTTGGGGTTGTAAAGCTCGGCTGTGGCGAGGATGGTCTTTCCGCCCTGACCGCCTGCGATGAGGACCTCGCCGTCCTTCAGCAGCGTCGCTGTGTGGCCGGTCCGCCCAACGGCCGTCTGGGGAGGCGGACTGGAAGTGGGCAATGGCGTTCGCTGGAGAGGAGTGTCGGTCGCGGATGGGATCGCCATCGGCGTTGGCGTCGGGAGCGGGTGCGACGATACGGACAGGCTCGGGCTCTCGGTGGCCGTCGCCGAGGATGTCGCGACGGCCACCGGCTGGCTCTGATGCCATGCGGCGTAGAGGGCCGCGGTGCCGGCTACGAGCAGGACCAGCGCAACCGCCGCCGCCTTCGAGCCGATTGAGGATCCGCGCCAGCTTCGACGCCGGACCGAGGCCCGCAGTGGTTCGAGCGCGCCGGTCAGGTCGGGCAGCAGCCGATCGTAGGTTCGCTCGCGTGGCGGCCGCGTCCGCAGGAGCTGCTCGATACGTTCGAGGTCCATCAGGATTCCTCCTGCCCGAGTCGTCGTCGCAGCGTCGCGAGCGCGTTGGTTGCGTGGCTTCGGGCCGCGCTCGACGTGATGCCCAGTACGAACCCGACCCGATCGAAGGGCAGGTCGGCCCGGTACCGCAGATAGAGCACCGCGCGCTGCCGGCCCGGCAGACCGTCGACCGCCTGCCATAGCGCGGCAGAGTCCGCCGTATCGGCCGGATCGGTCGCGAAGCCTTCGCGTTGCCCAGCGAGCCGCCCGATGGATCCGGCCAGGCGGCGGCGCAGTCGATGCTGGTCGATTGCCAGGTGGTATGTCGTCCGAAACGCCCAGGCATCCACGTCGTGCAGATCCTTGCCGGATGCCAGTTCGCGCCAGAGCCGGAGCATTGCTTCCTGCACAGCGTCGGCGGCGTCCTCATCCGCGAGGCCGAGACCGAGCGCAAAACCGTATAACTCCTGGCCTCGTCGGTCGTGCAGCGACAGCACCCGGCGTTCGCGCTCCCGGTCCGGGTCGGCGCGGACTCCGGTTTCGAACAGGCGCGTCGGCTCGTCGGTCATCACATCAGATAGACGCTTCTGGACATGCAAATGCTTACGCGACGTGCAGCTGTGCGCAACGCGCTGGACTTGTGCGGCGGCGGCTCCATGATGCATGCGCAGCCACGTCGGCGCGGCCGATCTGCTGCCGCATTCGGAGGAGGCCGATGGACCCAGACGTGGGTCGGGCACTGGTCGGACTAGCACTCGGTGCGGCGACGGCAATCCTGGCCGTCACTGTCGGAACGATGGCGGCGATCCCGGTCTTCCTGGTCGTTGGGTGGTCCCTCCTGCGAACCGGCCGCCGTTTCGCTCTGGGCGGGATTCTGCTCGGCTTCGGAGGAACGTGGCTGGCCCTCGTGGGATTCCGCATCCTAGACCCATGCGGGCCGGGCCCCGGAACCTGCGTCGCTCCCGATCTGCTCCCCTTCGCGCTGGCTGCGCTCATCCCGGTCGCGGCGGGTACCTTGCTGTTCCTCTGGGGCTGGCCGTCGCGATCCGTTCACGCGTGACGTTGTCCCAGCGCGCGGCTCGCCGGTGGCGCGCGGCTCGCCGGTGGCGCGCGGCTCGCCGGTGGCACGCGGCTCGCCCGGCACGCGGCTCGCCCGGCACGCGGCTCGCCAGCGATCCCGTCTTACTCACCAGGGGAGTGCTATGGAGCCGGCTTCGGCAAGTTGGGACCGCGATGCCCGGTTTGCGCCCGAAGAGGGCCCATTCGGGAGTTCGTGTTAGCCGTGGGCGACTAACAGCCGGCCAAGCTGGGCCTCGGCGGGCGGCGCGCGGCCGCCGGGCGGGGGCCCCGGCCACGGAGTACTCGCTCGAGGAGTAAGACGGGAAACGGGGCGCGCTTGGGAGGCGGGCCGGCCGTCGCCACGCGGCGCGGCGAGAACGCGGCGGGCCCCGCGGCGCGGCGGGAACGCGGCGCCGCACGCCCCGCGGCGGGGTCACGCAGGCGCCGCTGGCCACGCGGCACGGCCCGACCCGCGCCGCGCAGCGGGGCGCGGGCCGGCCGGCACCAGCACGCCAGCGATGGCATTCTTGTCTCGATGGAGCACCGATGAAAGGCCGCGTCCTGCTCGGAATTGCGAGCGGGCTGCTCGCCATATTCACCTACGACGCGGTCATCCGGCTGCTGTTGAGTGGCGTCGTTGCGCTGCCATCCGTTCCGGGCGGCCTCAAGATGCTGACCGCAGTCATGGCGCTGTTCAGCCTGTTCCACGCCTGGTACACGCTCGGCGGCCGTCTGACGCTCGCCTTCTTCGCGCTGAGCGCCACGATCTCCTGGGCATTCGAGCAGGTCGGCGTCATGACGGGCCTGGTCTTCGGCGCCTACCACTACACCGACTACCTGGGCGCCAAGCTCGGGGACGTGCCGCTCCTCATCCCGCTGGCCTGGTTCATGATGATCTACCCGAGCTACGTGATCGCCGGCCTGATCGTCGAGCGCCGGCCCACCGGGACGCCGCGCGGCCTCGTGGCACTGGTCAGGCTGGCGGCGTTCAGCGCGATCGTGATGACGGTCTGGGATCTGGTCGTCGATCCGATCCTATCGGGACCGGATGCACGGGCGTGGATCTGGGAGAACGGCGGGCCCTATTTCGGAATCCCGATCCAGAACTACCTCGGCTGGCTGCTGACGACCTTCACCGTCTACTTCGCCTACCGCGCGCTCGAGCAGCGGTTCGCGGCCGCCCCCGCCGGCCCGGTGACGGCGCGCGTGGCGGCCATCGCGGTCGGAGCCTACGGGGCTATGCTCGCCGCGGAACTCTTGTCGGGCGTGCTACCGGCCGGAGTTGCGGCCATCGGTCCTGTGGTCATGGGTGTGCCGATCGCGGTCGCGGTGGTCCGTCTCCGGCCAAGCCCGGAGCCACGTGGACAGAGCCGACGCAACGTCCCGGCGGCTACCTGAAGCGATCCCTGGTGAGCCGCGACTCCACCTCGTCCGCGACCGACGAAGCCAACCGCATCGCAAATCGATCGGCCAGACGCGACAGCATCGGTCGGTGGAGGCGGACAGGCGAAGCCAACGCCGGAACTCCAGCCATGCCCGCGGCAACCTCGATCGCGTCGTCCAGATCGCCGATGGCATCCGCGAGCCCCAGCTCAACGGCCTGGCTACCCAGCCAGACTTCGCCAGTGGCCATGTCGAGCACCTGCGCGC
>CAZOIM010000256.1:0-4214 GCA_964579855.1 uncultured Ignavibacteriaceae bacterium
CCTGCATCAAGAAAGGTGTAGACTTGACCAATGTCCTGTGCCCCCTTCGCCTCTTCGAGATCAACTCCCTTCCTCTCGGGATTCGCGTTCACTGTGTTGGTAAGAAGCCCTGCATTGACAACATTGTCATCGATGTGCCAAATGAGAATCCCTCCTCCATCATACGCTTGGGACAAGTCCCCGATTAATGCCCAATCATAGTTCTCTACATCAATGACGGAGCCATTTATCGCTGAGATATCACCGTTTGCAAACCCTGTCGAATCGCTATAAAAGTACCTCGTGACTGGAATCCCATTCTGAATTATGGTTAATCTTTGCCAGTTGTTTACGGGATGACGACTTCGATTTTCGACAAGGAAGTATTCACTACTATTGATCGGCACTTTGTAAATTGTGTCCTGTCCAACAAACGTCTGACCCTCGTGGTACAAACTGACCGCGGGTGCCTGCAAGTTGAGCGATGTGGACGTGATCGTTATGGGAGTGACCCATCCGAGTCTTATTTTCTCCCACGCGCAGGGTTCCGGCGGGAATAATCCGAAGTATGCAAAAAACGATGCTCCATCTTCCAATCCATATTGACCGATTCCCTCCAGTCCCGTTTTCGTGTCCCATAAGTCCGGGAGACCAAGGTAGCTTCCTATCGATGCAGCGAAGAGACCGTTGATGCTCACCTGCAGGGTATCAGCAGCACCTTGAGAACCTGCAAAGAATTGTGTCTCGGTTTCGGGAAGGATGATCGTGTTGTCAATTTTGAAGTTGCCACCACTAACAGGCACTCCATCATACGACTGATTCTGAAAAGCATCTTTGAGCGCTTGCGGACCGAAATAGAGAGACGGGAGATTCAGCGGTGTGGGATCATACCCAAGTATATTAATGATGTTGAGGTCATGACCGACACCTGCATGAAAAACAACAAATGCATCATATTGATTGAACGGAAATCCCGGATACGCTGAATCTGCTTTTGACCAGCTTTCCGCGACAAGTGCAGCCAACTCAGCGTTGTTGCTCGACGACGTCGGCGCATATTGCTGCATTTGTTTCGATACAGTGAGGACACGATTCAGCACAGTTCCAACCACAGTGAGTTTCCCGTTCGATACTCTTCTGAAATAGTTCTGGACAAACTCTATCTTGTAGTTAAAATACTGAACATCGTGCGGCGGGGGATCAACAAGGTCGGGGATTGACTGCACCATGAATTTTCCGTTACCCGTGATCCTTGTAGTATCGGCGGAAGGCTGAAAGTCGACCATGATCGCAAGGACTCTCACCGTATCACGAAACGCTGAGATCTTGGGACTCTCCACGCGGCCGCGAGAAAGCGGATGTGAAAGTCTGGGATGGGGCGCAGGTTTTGGTTGGGCGTTCAGCATTGTGCTGAACACAATCAAAATAGAGCACAATGTTGATGCTTTCATGACACTCCAGGGCTGAATGGGTATTACCTCATTGGCATCCGATCGAGCACGCGGATCCTATTCACCCCAGCCAATTGACAAAGAAAATCGCAGTGTTCCGCCAAGAGGATCTTCGTTTTGTGAGGCGTTGATGTAGCTGAAATTAAAACCGTAACTGTCATACTTAATGCCGGCGCCGAATGTCATGTATTTTCGATTTCCTGACCTTGGATCCTCATAAAAATATCCTGCCCGAAGCGCAATGAGCTTGGGAGATCCGTACCAGTACTCCAACCCGATGCTTGAGTCAAAAAGCCTCAATTGTTCATCGAGCGTCTTGCCGGACCACGTTGTGAAGAACCCTTTGTAGAACTGGTCCGATGATCCGTCGTCGTATTTTCGAACAAGAAGTCTGTTAACGTCCGCGGTAATCGTAAAGCTATTGTACTCTGATTGGAGGACATCATACGCAAGGCCGACGCGAAGATTCATCGGCAGAGGATCGGCTTGGGCTTCATCGATGTAGAAGATCTTGGGGCCAATGTTCGAGACATTGAATCCCATTTTCAAGCGTGTTCCCATATCGAGATCTGTGAATGGAATAAACAACGTCTCAGGCTTGTAAAGCATGCCAACGTCAAAACTGAATCCGTTGGCAACGCCCTTTCCTTGCTCTTGTGCTGCACCAAAAGGCGCCAATTGGCTGCGGATATAACGCGCGTTAACGCCGATTCCGAGGTTGTTGGTCAATTTCGTTGCATACCCTGCCGCAATGGCAAATTCGAATCCTTTAAACGTCTCGAGTACGGTAGGGTCAATGGTCGTGCGGGCAAAATCACCTAAATTCAAATATGTGAAGGCAACCGAAGCGACGCCATCAATCTCCTCGACAGGTTGCTTATAGACTGCGTGAGCAATCCAAACATCTCCCAAGTTGAAGGCAGGGAGCCAATCTGCACGAGAAAGACCGACGGCAGAACCGTTTTGGAATGCATATCCTGCCGGGTTCCAGAAGGTTGCCCAAATATCATCAGCTGCAGTTGCAACGCCAGCTTCCCCCATGGCTCCCGATCGGGAATCAGGTGTAATCAAAAGAAATGGAACGGCAGTGGTCACGACCTGAGTATATGCGGTCTGAACCATGCCCACGACCAGTGCCAAAAACATCAATCTGCGTCCCATAATCACTTCGTCCTTCCAATAAAGTGGTGAACCGGGTCTTCTCCCGGGATAATAATATTAGTTTATTTTCGACTGAATTTCAATTTTCGCTTCCACGTTGAAACAAATCCGACGACATTTTCCGCTTTGATGCATTGCAATGGTTCTTTTGATTTTCCTTTTTTAGCGCATGATGACTAGCTTACCAAGTTCTTCCTTCGTCGTCCCTCGATTTTCTGTTTTTGCAGTCACTTTGTAAAGATACACACCGTTTGCAAGCGGATCACCATCGTGGTCTCTTCCATCCCACGGGATCTGAACGAACCGGTCAATCACAGCGTACGAATCCAAATGTTGGATCAGTCGTCCGGTAATTGTATAAATCTTGATTTCGATGTCGATCGGATCTTCGGAGTTTCTCTGGAACGTGAACATTGTCGAACGTGAAAAGGGATTGGGATAGTTGACAACGTTGACAATCTCCAAATCGGAATTTGATGAGATGACAAAACTCGTTTGGGCCTGGGAGGAATTGTTTCGTATGTCCCACGCCTTCACAACAATATTGTACTTGCCATCGGCCAAACCTGCCATTTGATACTGCACCAATCCACTCTGATAGGTGTTTAAATCCCCCCGATAGTAATTTGTCAAGTCAATATCGGTCGTGTTGTTGAGAACCGCTTGAAGGCCGTGTCCGATTCCGACCGTCGAAGTGTTGATGCCTTCCCTACTTTGAAGCTTGACGTAGAGCATTGTATTCGGCTTAACACGATCGCCCGGCCTGAATGACTGGTCATCAAAATAGATCGACATCTGCGGGCCGCTCGTATCGGCGACAACCGTCGAATCTGTTCCATTGATTGTCACATTTTCCGTAAACCCAACAGCATCCGTCTGGTTATTCCAGGCATAGAATGACAAGCGCGAACGGTTTCCATACGTCACATCCTTGGGTATTGGGAACAGCACTCGATAGGCCCCGTTGGTGACGGAGACTTCACCTCGATAGAGAACGCTGCCGGTTACTTCGACTGTATAGTTAATATCCTGTAAGAACACTTGGCGTTGAGAGTCGAACACTTCGATCGTTCCGGTACCATTAAAGGTCGGCCAAGGAGAATTATCAGGGTTTCTAATGAGGCCGTTGACACTTACTATCCCAAGTGCTTTCATGGTATCCACTTGCGCAGTCGAAGCCCCGTTCACACTGTCCAAAGTAACCAACGAACGAGGGACATTCAGTCGCAATGTGGGATCTCCCAGGAGATGGTATTTCGCTGCATTCCAGTCATCGTTGACGGTGGCGGGAAAGATCTGTTTCGTCAGCCACATCACGTCTCCGAGTCGGCGAGGATTACCATTGGCGTCTCGGGCAAAGAGGTTGTCGTAAAGCTGATTATTGAATTGTTGGTTGTTGTATTGATATACTGCGCGGGACGATGTCACTTCTCCCACAGCGCCACCCTTATCCATGACGAGAATCTGCTCACCTCCGCTTTCCTCGCTGGGGTCGTCATAGGCGGCAAAATTACACGTGGCAGCCACGAGAAAGGTAAGCCGATCACGATTGACGAGTTGGGGTATGTCTGCGGCTTGCGTGAACACCGCCTCGTGAGCCCACTGTTGAGTATTTCCGTGACC
>CAZOIM010000257.1:0-4187 GCA_964579855.1 uncultured Ignavibacteriaceae bacterium
GACAACAGTGGTCAAATTGATGATGGGACTGCTGAAGGCAGATCAGATGTCCATGAGACTTGATGGAGCAGACTATACCGAACGAACCCGTCGCCAAACCTGGTCCGAACAAGTGTGGGGACGCAAGATGGGCATGGTATTTCAACACGCTGATGAGGCTTTGAACCTCAACTCGACTGTCAAAGACGTATTTGCGGGGCTCCCGTTCGTCGCAGGAATGAGTGATGCACGGATTGTCGCCGTGTTGTCTGAACTTTTCGAGGAAAGAGCGGACTCAGTGTTCTTACGGAAGCCAGTTCGTTACCTCAGTGGGGGACAAAAACAACGGTTGAATTTATTGCGTTCATTTGTGCTGGATACAGACATTTTGATTCTGGATGAGCCCCTGAATGGACTGGATTTTGCCAGTTCTGTAAAGGTTCTTTCGAAAATAGAAGATAGACTTCGAAAAGGAATGAGCGTGCTCGTAATTTCACACAACGAAGAGATCTTTGACGCTTTGACAGCTCCAGAAAACGTTTATCACTTGCACGTGGTGGAATGAGAATTCTGGTTCAGTATCCGAACAGAGCATGTATTGCTTTTCCATCCGACGCTCTCTATATTGGCTGAGAATCCTCGAAACGTCGCTCTTCAACCCGTTTTCAACAAACAAATAAATTGGTCGTCATGATTTCTGCCGAAGAGGCAAGGAATATCATTCTGAGCGCAACAAAGGAATTCCAGGTTGAGACCGTTCCTTTGATTGATGCTCACACTCGAATCTTATCTTTGGATATTTGCGCTAAGGAAGATATCCCTCCGTTCAAGAATTCCTCGATGGATGGATTCGCTGTTCGGTCGCATGATACGATAGATGCATCTTCGAAGAGCGTCGTTGAATTGAAGCTCCAAGGAGAAATCGCCGCAGGAGGTTTATCGAGTGATTCTCTTCGACCAAAGCACACAATGCGAATACTGACTGGGGCGCCGTTACCCATAGGCGCGGATGCCGTCGTTCCTCTAGAGCAGGTTGAGGAACGCAATGGCGCTGTATTGCTTTCAAAGTCTGTTTCTGCCGGCAACAGCACGAGGGAGAAGGGAGAAGACATCAAGAATGGTGAAAAAGTTTTGACGCGAGGTACGAAAATCGAGGCAGCCCATCTTGGGGTCCTCGCTTCAATAGGATCTACAACTGTCGAAGTCTTCCGAAAGCCATCAATGGCCATCTTGACGACTGGAAACGAGCTGGTAACCGTGGCGGATGATCTTAAAGATGGGAAAATCCGAAACAGCAATGCTTATTCACTACTCTCACTCGCGGCGGAAAACAATTGTGAACCAACCGACCTTGGAGTTGCGAGAGACGTTGAGGCCGAGCTCCTTCAAAAAATAGCTGAGGGTCTTAAGCACGATCTGTTTGTGACATCAGGTGGAGTATCCGCAGGCAAATATGATTATGTGCTTGATTCGATGAAAAAAGCCGGAGTCGATGTCAAATTTTGGAAAGTGAATATCAAGCCCGGAATGCCTCTTGCCTTCGGGGTCTATTCGAAGGATAGCAGGACTGTTCTCATATTTTGTTTGCCGGGAAACCCGGTATCGACAGTCGTCACGTTTCTTGAATTCGTGCGGCCTTGCATCAACAAAATGATGGCACGAACAAGCGAAGCCAATCTCATTCACTTGAAGGCCACACTGGAGCATTCGATTTCAAAAAATGACGGCAAGCGACACTACCATCGTGGAATCGTGCGGAGTGAGCGGGGCAGCCTATATGCTCGATCAACCGGAAACCAAAGTTCGGGCGTACTTTCGTCGCTGGTAAAAGCAAATTGTCTTATAATTCTCAATGAACATCAGTCCAAGTTTGAAGAGGGCTGCGAAGTGGACATTGAGTTCTTACCGTGGATCCGCGTTGGATAATCCATTGCAACCTATCACAACCCAATTGGATTACTTATGAAAAGCATCGTACTGTTCCTCGTTCTGTTTGTCGGCTGTGGACAAAACAAACACGAAAGCCAATTCGATACTTCCAGGCAGGATGCCCAACAGATCGAAAAAGAAATTGCGGATTTCCATTCGGTATTAAAGAAGGCGTATAACCACGAAGGTGTCAACACGGACAGCCTGATTGACGCATACTTCGATCCGGAAACGTACTATGTAACGTACTGGGGGACTTCTGAACCTATCGATACGACGAAGAAGCGCATTCGTTCAGCCATTCCGCACGTCACCGACTATGACAATCAATTCGAGAGCCTTCGTGTCAAAACCTACGGCGACGGCGCTTATGCATTCTTCATCCTGCGTCAGAACTATAAAGTCGATGGAAAGCCTCTGGATGAGTATCTGCCTACGACCTTCGTATTCGAGCGACGCGGAGACCGATGGCTCATCGTCCACGCCCAGCGGACATCCGACTATGAGACTATGCAGCAATTAATCGCTATGGCACCAGCTCAGTCTGGGAACAAAACGACCGATTCCAAGCGTTAGATCATTATCATAGCGTTTATTGACATTCCCTCAGCGGGATGGAGTCTATCAAGAATCCCGCTGATCTGTGCTGAACGCCACACGCCGCATCAATTCCGACGGTTACCTTCCAGAAGGCGTAATAACTCCTCTTGCATTGAAAGCACTTTGAACATTCTTATGGCACTGTTCGAAAGAAAAGTCCACGTGTCGGGGAAGAACACTTTCGGCAAGCCAAAGCTTCCGCCGGGTCAGGAAGGAACCAGTAAATTCCCGGTGCTGACGTATGGACCTACGCCAACGATATCGACGCAGGAATGGCAACTAAGAATATGGGGACTGGTGGAAGAACGGACGTGGAATTGGGATGAGTTCATGAAACTGCCTCAAACAACGTTGAAAGCAGATTTCCATTGTGTTACACACTGGAGTCGATTTGATGATGAATGGGAAGGAGTGTTGTTCAGAGATCTGTACGCAATTCTCAATGTGAAACCGAACGCGAAGCATGTTATGCAGCACGCGTACGGAGGTTATACAACGAATCTCCCGATTCAATGGATGGTGGATGAAGACGTCATCCTTGCCCATAGGTTCAACAGTGAGCCCTTGCCAGTGGATCACGGCGGTCCATTGCGCGTTTTGACTCCAAGACGATATGCCTGGAAAGGGGCTAAATGGCTGAATGGACTTGAGTTCATTTCTGATGACAGGCCGGGGTTCTGGGAAGTCAATGGCTACAGCAATACGGCCGACCCGTGGAAGGAAGAGCGTTTTTGGTAACCGGCATGAATCATACTTTCACAATTCAATTTCGAAGACCATGAAGGTATCGCTATCGTTTCTTGTTCTAGGCTTGATTTGCTTGCTTGGATGTTCGGCCCGGACTGAAAAGTCAGCGCTGGATGAAAATCAGCAAGACCATGGGCAAGTGATTGAACGAGGTACTCAGATCGCTCCAGGTAAATGCCGGATGATCGGAACACTTGTGGCCATCGACAGCACTTTAGAAAGAAGCGGCCCGTGCTCGAAAGCGCCTTGCAAGGGAATTGTTCGAGTCGATTCGATCCTCGGCTATGGATCAGCGTTTGGTAATCCAATCGCTGTGAATGGGCAACTTGAAGTCAGGTTTGCGTTTACGGTTGCCCCAACAACCAGCGGTTTGTTCCCCAACGTGACACAAGTGCTCCCGGGTCTTCAACTTGGCACGAAATTCCAAACGGATATCGAATCACAAAATGAACCCTCGATCGGCGAACGACGTTCGTCGTACGTCATCGAGGACTACAAAAGACTAAACTAAGATCAGCGCTATTTCACGTATCAAAGGAAGGGAAGTTCAATGAAGCGAATGTCACTGTTGAAGGGAATGGTTGGCGTGTTGGCCTTCTTCGGCTTTTTCAAGCTGACGTTGGACTACAAACCCGGTGTTCAGGAAACAATGCTTTCTGTACTTTCAAGGGAAGGTGTTGACGACATCGCCGGTCGTAGCAGGCAGGATTGGATGCAGCTCCGGGACCCATTCTCGAATGTAATCCCAAAAGATATCCGATCGAAAGAGCTCGCATACGCGAAGTCGCTCCCTAACGTTGAGATGTTTGCCAAGTCCCGGTTGCAAAAAGAACAAGTCCTGTCGTGGACGTTTCGAGGGCCGGTAAACCAGGGGGGAAGAACCCGGGCACTTGCTTACGACATTTCCGACGCCACCGGCAATACAATTCTCG
>CAZOIM010000258.1:0-4165 GCA_964579855.1 uncultured Ignavibacteriaceae bacterium
TTCAAACACAAAGGGATTATCGCAAACCCGAATTGTTCGACGATTCAGCTGGTGGTTGTCCTCAAGCCGCTTCACGATGCCTTCAGAATCAAGCGCGTGGTCGTTTCGACCTATCAGTCTGTCACCGGTGCGGGCCAAAAAGGATTAGACCAGTTGATGAACGAACTGGCTCATAATGAGTCCGGTGTAAAAAAATTTCCGCACCCCATTGCTTTCAATGCGCTACCTCATATCGACGTATTCCTCGACGATGGATATTCGAAGGAAGAATGGAAGATGATGAAAGAGACATCGAAGATCATGGGGGAACCGATAAAGCTGACTGCGACCACGGTTCGCGTTCCCGTCATGGGCGGGCATAGCGAATCCGTGAACATTGAATTTGAGAAACCGTGTACCGCAAATGATGTACGAAACATCCTGGGCAAGACTGCTGGTGTGATTGTCCAGGACGATCCAAAAAACAATGTTTACCCGATGCCGATTTTGGCCCGGGATCGTGATGAAGTGTTTGTCGGACGGATTCGAAAAGATGATACCGTGCCCAGCGGAATAAACCTGTGGGTCGTATCCGATAACGTGAGAAAAGGTGCGGCAACGAACGCCGTTCAGATTGCGGAAGTACTGGCGAAGGGGGACTAGTTCTGCAACAACTCTTGCCAAATGTTGAACGGAGAATGAAAACCATGAAACACCTGATAGTTTATGCACTCCTGATGTTCCTGGTGGGCGGTTGCATCAAGAAACAGGAAGATCAAACGACTGAGATCAAGACATTTCCCTTGAAAGGTGAAGTTGTGCGCGTAATGCCCGACGAACACAGGATCATGATTGCGCACGGCGAAATTCCGGATTACATGAAGGCAATGACGATGCCTTTCAAGGTCAAGGATACGACGTTTCTGACGCTTGTGCATCCAGGAGATTCTGTTCTTGCCACGTTGGCCGTATCCCGCACGGAGAGCTGGCTTGCGACGCTTGCTGTTCTTGGCACAGGAACACCACCAAAAGTATTGAGCGGCAATGAAATCCTTTTCAAGAAGCTCTTCAGAGAAGGCGAACCGATCCCGGATGTGGAATTCACAAACCAGGACGGAAAGAAGACTCATCTCAATGCCTTTAAAGGAAAAGCTCTGGCTCTGACATTCATTTACACCCGTTGCCCCCTGCCGGACTTCTGCATCCGAATGAGCAACAACTTCGCCAAGATTCAACGAACGTTGAAACAAGATGCGTCGCTCAACGGAAAATGGCACCTGTTCAGCATCACTTTTGACCCTGATTTTGACAAACCGAAGATTCTGAAGGGATACGGCAAATCCTACGATGCCGATTTTTCGAGTTGGGATTTTGTTGAATCGGATAAGAAATCTCTCGAGAAAATTGCCGATGGATTTGATCTCACCTACGAGCCCGACCAAGGGGGACTCATTGCTCATACTCTCCGGACCGTCCTGATTGACAAAGATGGCAAGCTAGTCTCCATCCTCAAAGGAAACGATTGGACGCCGGCCGATGTCTCAAACCGAATTCGCGATCTCGCCAACAAGTAAAATTATTCAATACACTGTTGAAACTCGATTTCCGACATAGGATCAAGCAGGGACCTATTTTGTGCGATGGGGCCATCGGCACGCTCCTGGATATGTATGAGTATGAGGAGATGCCGCACGAAATTCAGAACCTCAAGAATCCGGACATTATTGAACGAATTCACCGCGAATATATCGATGCTGGCGCAGAGATCATTCAGACAAACACGTTTTCTGCAAACAGAGTACGGTTGGCGCAGTTCAGGTTGGAGGACCGCCTTGAGGAAATCAATCGGCGGGGAGTTGAGATCGCAAAGCTCGCTGCAGGCGACGCTGTGTACGTCGCTGGCTCGGTGGGACCCACCGGAAAGTTGCTGGAACCGATTGGAAAGTTGAGATTGTCTGAGGCTCGCGATGCCTTCAAAGAACAAATTGAAGTTCTCGTCAAAGCCGGCGTCGACGTTCTGATGCTCGAGACATTTGTCAGCCTCCACGAGCTTGGCGAGGCAATTGATGCTGCCAAGGAGCTTACGTCAATTCCTATCATCGCACAAAAGGCATTTCCGGAGGATGGCTCCATACTGGCCGGAAGTTTCCCTGTTGAAGTCGTCGAGTATCTAGTTCGCAAAGGTGTCGATGTTGCCGGTGCCAATTGCACCGTCGGTCCTCAACGGATGTTCAGTCTCATTCGCAACATGTATAAAGACGGCGTTGTCCTTTCGGCACAGCCAGCCGCAGGAATTCCCACACTACTCAATGGCAAGGCTCTATATCATACGACTCCTGAGTATCTTGCCCAATACGCCAAGGAGCTATTGCAAGCGGGCGTTACTCTGATTGGTTCATGTTGCGGTTCCACACCGGCTCATACTCGGGCAATCCGGCAGGTCATGGATGAGCTGCGAACGGAACAGCCGCAGATCCAGACACGTGAACAACCGGCGGCAAAAAAGATTTCTCTATCTGTTGCCAAGACTCCATTTGAAAAAGACACAGACAACCGGTCCGAGTTTGCGAAGAATATTGGAAAGAAATTTCTCACTACGGTAGAGTTGGACATACCGCGCGGTCTTGATATGGCATCCGTTACTGATGGGGCACGGTACCTGCAGCAGATCGGCATTGATGCCATTAACATTACCGACGGCGCGCGGGCGCGTTTACGCATGAGTTCGCTTGCTATTTGTTCCCTTGTGCGGCAACACGTTGGCATGGAAACGATAACGCATTTTACGACGCGCGACAGGAACATGATTGGCCTTCAATCGGATCTCTTAAGCGCCTACGCGCTCGGACTGAAGAACATCCTTTGCATCACCGGCGATCCGACGAATATTGGCGACTATCCGCAGGCAACATCGGTCTTCGATGTCGATTCTTCAGGATTGATCCGGGCCGCCGCTTCGATGAACCAGGGGCGCGATTTGCTCGGCAATACGATCGAACAGAAAACGTCTTTCCTGATCGCATGCGCCGCCAACCCGGTCGCCGACAATATGGACGCCGAATTGGAAAAGATGGCCAAAAAGGCCGCGGCCGGAGCGCAGATCATTTTCACGCAGCCGTTGTATGAAATGAGAACTCTGGAGCAATTCCTGAAGCGGATTGAGCAATACAAGATTCCCGTCATGCTCGGACTTCTCCCCTTGCGCAGTTTCAAACACGCGGAATTCCTGCACAATGAAATTCCCGGCATGGTTATTCCCGAGTGGATCAGGAAGAAATTCCTTGCCGCCGGAGAAAAATCCGGGTCACTCGGAGCCGAAATTGCAATTAACTTCCTCAGAGAGGCCAAATCCGCTGTGGCCGGCGTTTACATGATGCCCCCGTTCAAGAAATATGACATGATACCGACCATCCTGGAAGGGGCGAACCTCTTGAAGGAAGAACAAAGAAAACTTTAAGTGAGTATGCCCGTTTGTCGATTTGGGTTGAAGTACCTGCCTTAAAACCGATTGCCTATGTTTGATCTCCTTCGCACCAATCTCCAGAAACGCATTCAACTTTCCGAAGAAGAATTTGGCCGATGTGTTGAATTCTTTGTGCCGAAGAAAGTCCGCAAGAAGCAGTTCATCCTGCAGGAAGGGGAAGTCTGCAGAAGCATCACGTTCGTTTTGAGCGGTTGTCTTCGTTCCTACACCGTCGATAGCAACGGCGAAGAACACATCATCCAGTTTGCGATTGAAGACTGGTGGATATCGGATCTCCAGAGTTTTCTGAGCGGCAGGCCCACGACATATAATATCGATGCGTTGGAGGAGTCTGAAATCCTGCTGATGGATAAGGAAGCCCGCGACAAAATGCTGGAATCGGTTCCCAAGCTTGAACGATATTTCCGCCTCCTGCAAGAAGCGAACTATGTTGCGATGCACCACAGGATAGAAGAATCGTTAAGTTCGTCCGCAGAAGAACGCTACCTCGATTTTATCAAGACATTCCCCACGCTCATCCAGCGTGTTCCACAGGGTCAGATCGCGTCTTACCTCGGTATCACCCCCCAATCTCTCAGTAGAATCCGTAAAGAACTCTCTGAAAAGAGCTAGTCATTGCAAGAAGTGAGTCGGCTCATAAGCGACGAACGACGAAGCAATCTGACCTCCCGGTTCGTATCTAAAGGCGAGATTGCTTCTCCC
>CAZOIM010000259.1:0-2537 GCA_964579855.1 uncultured Ignavibacteriaceae bacterium
CGGTGCTTGGATTAAATGGATTCGGATAATTATTGAGCAATCGAAACTCAGTCGGAATCGAACTCTGGACATCGTGGGAAGCTACACCCGTTATCACTGGAAGAGTCGGGAGAAACAAATGGCGGGCTGTGTCGGCCAGTACGAATACAGCCGTCCCGTACGGTGCCAGTTGCACATTCATGTCCAACGATCCACCAGAAAACGACACAGTGTCAAAGCCACCACCATACAATTCGCTCAGAACGTAGAGGTGACCATCCTGAAGAGTCGAATCAAGAGAACTCTTCAGGATATGCAATGATACAGCAGCAGCTGTATCATTAAAGTTTACTGCAACGATGCCAGCTTCGCCGACATACGGTCGCTCGTAAGCGAATACTTTTGTCGGCGAGGACAACACTTGCATTCGTTGCGTTGAGAATGCAGGAAATTGTGCACGGATTTGCGCAAGCCTCTGATAGTGAGGGCGCAAGTTAAAAAAATCAGTCTGATTCCAATTGACGATCGCACGTCGACGATCTTGTCCTGCCGGTACCAGAAGACCGATTCCCAACTCTTGCCCTTCCCATATCATAGGCATTCCGGGCGAAGTAAAAATAACTGAACCTGGCGGCTTCGTTTTCCCGTACTGTTGGTATGTGTATACGATCCTCTCCTCATCCTGATTCTCAAGAAACCGCAAGTAGGAGGAATTTGGGCCTGGGAAAACTCCAAAGTCAAATACTCGATCTGCGAAATTTTGATATCCATTTGGGAACAAACCGTAAACTGCATCCTTCAATGGCCAATCGTAACCAGCATCGAGCCCGCCTCCTTGATCTGCATAATTGACGTCAGTTCCGGAGCTTGTCCCATCGGTCTCCCCCAACAACCAGATGTTCGATTTTATGTGTCTCAAAGCCTGGCGTACGGGGTTTCCCATATCTCCTTCACCGCCGTTTCCACCGTTAGCTCGGTCGTGCGGTCCCCAATAAACGTCGAACCGATATCCATCGATGTCGTATTGGCTGATCCACCACTTGTAGACATTGATCATATACTGCCTGGCGTCTATGTCCCCCCAATTGATGTTCAGGAGTTCCGAGGAAAATCCGCCATAATAGACAAATCCGTCTCCAGTGATTGCTTCGGAAAGATTAGGATGATAATTGGAGTTCGTAACCAATTGATGCTGGTAAAAATTCCAGTAAGGAGAATTGACGCCAAATTGTCTTGCCTGCAAGACAAACGGATGACCAGCGCTTGTGTGATTTGGCGTAACATCCAGGATAATTTTCAAACCCAGGGCATGAGCCTGTTGTACAAAATTTTTGAAATCTACATTGGTTCCGTACTCAGGTGCGACATTATAGAAATCTGTTATGTCATACCCAGGTCCGCTGGAGTAATCGATTGGATAATGATTTGTCATTACCGGCAAAATCCAGAGCATGTTATAGCCCATTGCCTTGATGTACGGAAGTATTGAAATGGCAGCATTGATCTTTTGGCCACTCGGTGCCCCGGTCAATCCGTTAAAATAGAAGCTGTATATCCTCCCCTGTTTTGCCCATGTCGGAACGGCAGCAATCGACCCATCGAACCTTCCATTTCTCGAAATCGTGAACATGCTTCTTGTCGTGTCTGCATTGCCGGTGGTGTCCTTCGCGATCAATTGGATACCGTAGTCACCGGGCGATGTCGGTCGGGAGATTGCAAATGTGGTGCCCGTCGAACTCAATCCTACCAACGGTTCGGGGTTCGATGTGTCCGCCTTCCAATGAAAGCTGAGTGATGATGTTTGAGAAGGATCGGGATCGGCGCTCTGCGATGCTGAAACTGTAATACTTGAACCGTTATCGACATAGCTCACGACAGCAGACGGAGCATGATTGACATAGTATGTGAATGAGACAGGGCTCGAAAACTGCTGGGTGCTGGTCGAATCAAAAATGTATGCTCTGAATGTATTCAGACCCTCTGTGAGATTTACGTTGATTGAATAGGAGCCGGATTGCGTTGTTGCGATGAGAGTGTCCGTAAGATTTCGGACGATGTGAACAGTGTCGATCCGCGGATCTTCTACGATGCCGTAGAGAGTTTTATGCGGATTGAGCGTAGTAAAATTGCCAATATTCGTGATTTGGACGCTCCCGGCCTGAACTGTGATGGTAACGCTGTCAATATTGGTCCCGGCGCTCAAGTAGATCGTATGCTTTCCGTTGTCAATCGGCGTCGCCACCTTGTAGGAAAATAGATGCGTGACAGCATCGTACCACCGCCCGAGGACGTTTAATTGAACCGAATCGATCTTTAGTATGATGGTGCCGGTGTCCAACGCCCCGCCCACTTTCGGAAACAGGTATGCACTTATTGTGGGCATCGAAGTCTTGACCAGACCTGTCACTTGATTAGGAATGAACTGATAGATTGTTGGGTCCTTCAAATACACAATCGAGTTGTAATTATCGAGTGGATTAGATCGGGGATTGAGGGGGTCGTTTGGCCAATCGGTCACTCCGGCATCGCTTGGCGCCGTGCGTGCGCCGGTCGCCTAT
>CAZOIM010000259.1:2547-4116 GCA_964579855.1 uncultured Ignavibacteriaceae bacterium
AATAAAACTTGTATTGGTAGCCGCCGGCTACAAGCCCACCTGTTATGGGTCCTCCAATCCGTAATCGCACAGCTCGCGCAAATGTATTGTTGCCGATTGAATTCATTGGCGTGGCTTGGTTGTTCCATCCGTTGAATTCTCCTGCTACCCAGACATTCGATTGTATACTGGGTGGAGTATATCGAAATGTAACATCGACTGAGTCTTGCGAAAGCGCTTCCATTGAAAGGAAGAGCGAGACACTAATCATCAAAAGAGTTCTCATCAGGGGAATCCTGCTAATCAGAAAAGTGTGTAAATAAACGGGGCCAAGGCAGAGCCCTGCGTGAGAATAATGAGCAATCCAAGCAGTATCAAAACAAAGAATATCGGTCCGAGCCACCATTTCTTCCGGACCTTCATATACGCCCATAGTTCCCCAAGAATTGCAAAACGGGCTTTGGCCTTCTTCAGCAGTTTTTTCATAACGATTGGTTTAGTCAGGTTCAAATACTTCGTTGAACATTTCAGCAAAGTTTTCTTTCTTCACTCTCTCCTTCGATATGATGTAGCTCCCCATCACGAGATTGTCCATTTCCGTTCTCATGAAACAGCGCAAAGCGTGCTCTGGAGAACACACAATCGGTTCGCCACGAACATTGAATGATGTATTGATGATCACAGGACACCCCGTCTGTCGGTCAAATTCCTTGATCAAGTCGTAGTACAGTGCATTTTGCTTCCTGGAGATCGTCTGGAGTCTGGCTGATCCATCAAGGTGCGTGACGGCAGGGATATCTCTTTTGTCTTCACGAACGGTTGCGACAAAAAGCATGAATGGACTTGAACGACTGGGAACAAAGTAGTCCTTCGTCTTGTCCTCAAGTACCGTAGGGGCAAACGGTCGAAAACTCTCCCTAAACTTGATTTTCAAATTTACGATCGAACGATTCTTCGGATTCCGGGCATCGGCAATAATACTTCGGTTTCCCAAAGCACGCGGGCCAAATTCCATCCTTCCTTGGAACCATCCGATTACCTTCTGTTCGGCGATCAAAGAAGCCGTTTCCCGCAGCAACTCGTCACGGGAATGCTTCACATAATCTACACCATACCTCGTGAGAAGCATTTCGATTTCGGCATCCGAGTATTCGGGACCAAGAAACGCGTCATCCATCGCGTACCTTCGGGGATTCTTGAGGATCGTGTTGTACACGTAGTAGGCCGCGCCGAGCGCTCCACCTGCATCGCCGGCAGCAGGCTGAACAAAAACGTCTTGAAAATCCGTTTGTTCAAGAATTTTGCTGTTCGAGACGCAATTCAAGGCAACGCCGCCCGCCATGCAGAGATATTTCATCTGCGTTTCCCTCTGCACATGCCTGGCCATGCGTACCACGATCGTATCCGTCGCTTTCTGAATTGATGCTGCCATGTCTTTGTGGAACTGCGTTAACTGCGACTCCGGCTTGCGGCGCGGTTCGCCGAATAAAGCCTCGAACCTCTTCCCTGTCATGGTTAAGCCGTAGTAGTACGTAAAGTACTTCATATTCATACGGAAACTTCCATCATCTCTGAGCGCAACCAGTTCTT
>CAZOIM010000260.1:0-4095 GCA_964579855.1 uncultured Ignavibacteriaceae bacterium
TCACCCAATCTGTTACTTCACCAACTATTTTCAATGGTGCTTTGGTACGATATGAACGTGTTGGATTGCCCGGAAATTTTTTGTCCGTAACGTTCGGATCATTTTCAAAGCTCCCTGTCGGTTCAACGATATAAACACGTTCACGTCCGCCACCTTTCGCTAACGCCGCAGCAAGTCCCGCCCCATGAACCAAGGCGGCGAAATAAATGTGATTCATTGTGACTTTGGGGTCGTAGTTCGACCTGCTCCCCGCTGTCAGCAAATCGCCAACCTGCAAATCTGCTCTCGTCCCATGATAAAAGGGACCGCTGTCAGACGGTTTGTTCGTAAACGAATTTGCCAAATCATAATTCTTCTTTGCGCTGTCAAGGTCACGTAAGTCTTCATAGCATTTGGCAATGTTTGAATAGAGAGAAGGAAAAGCCCCCTTAACAGCGTCGTTATTGATTGTTAATGCAAACTGCAAGGACGTTTCGAGCCATCGTAATCTGTCGGAAACATTGTCTTGATGTCGGGCCACAAAGTAAGCAGCAATATACTTTTCAAAGTCGTTTGTCGCTTCCTTCCAGGCTTGAAGAAATAGTCTGCTTGCCTCTTCAGGTTTTCCTTTTGCTTCCATGTCCAGACCTTGAACACAGAGTTTAACAACGTTGTTGTTTGGGTTGAATTCCATTTTCTATTCTGTGCTGTTAGGGAACTCCGCTCCCGCTGCATGGAATTAATTTGGTATCGTGCTGACGCGCGATGACATTCATACGCCTCCGGCTCAGGAGCAGAGCTCCTTCACAGCTTGGACTCTCCTCACGTATGCTTTCTGTAGTGAAGGGCAACGGCGCCGGATTGAAAGGTTTTCAAACCGAGTAAGACCAGCTGAACTCTGTCCCGCAGCTTCACCGTATCGAATAACCGCGGTCCTTTTCCGGCAATAACCGGATGGATCACGAAATGATATTCGTCGATCAAACCGCGGTCCGAAAGTTGAGAGGCAGTGCTCAAACTGCCGATGAAAATGTCCTTTCCGGACTGTTGTTTCAGCGCGAGCACCTCTTCCGCTACGTTTCCGCGTACGAGTCTCGTGTTTTTGTCCTCAACGTGCGTCAATGTCGTGGAGAAAACCACCTTCTCGAGCGAGTCATACAGGCGGGCGAACGCTCTGTCTGACTCCGACTCCGATGGGTTCTTGGCGATGTCTGGCCAATAGGGAACCATGAGTTGATACGTTATCCGGCCGGAGAGGATGACGTTCGCATTGCTTAACAACCTGGTGAAGTACGCGCCCGACTCTTCGTCTGGAACCATGTCCGTGTGGCCGCAATACCCGTCAGCAGTACTATTGATCCCAAAAACAACCTTTCTCATAATCCTCCTCCCACGACGTTATTGATGAGTTTGAACACTGGGGTTTTTGTTCGGACGCTTAACGCTTCACCGTGTTTCTCGCTGGTTTCTTTTTCCATGACATTGACTTGATGATCAGTTCCCCACGGCCTGATCTGCGAAGCGGGATCCTGGCTTTTCTGACAGCGGCGGTCATGAGCGACTCGACTTCGGGCCGTTGCAGAACTTTGGCAGACTCCACCGGGATGAAGCGGGTTTGGCCTCCGTCGCCCAAGAGGAGCTTGTGGGGATCCGGCAAACTCGGTCCTTGATTGAAGATGAGACGGATTCCCCCGACGTCCGCCGTCATCGCCACGATGGCAGCAGATCCATACTCTTCCGGCGAATATCCGATCACAAAATTCTTGCGATAATCGTACACCAATTCATTCGCGGTAGGGAACCTCTTTCGGAGCACTTTGCGGACCGACCGAATGAGTTTCTGAGTGTTCGGCTCGAATCTGGCGATGAATCCGGCAATCTGTCGTTCAGCAGAAACAGGAGTTTGGTCCGTTGTTTTGACGTGTCGCATCGTTCTACCTCCGTCTTAGAAAGTTATGGTATATAACGTCTCGCGGCAAACGGGATGAAGCGACCACGATCGAGAAACGTGCATCTGTGCATCAAAGTGCCGTGCTTCGGCACACAGGTGCGGAGCGTCTTTTTGCAGCTTGCTATGGGTTCGTTGCGTAGCGTGAATACTGCGTGTTCATCCGTTTCTTGCACTCGAACGATTGCGGTACGTTAGAGAGAGGCCCTGGTACCGCCTCCTCTTCCCCTCCGCTTGAGCGACTGGTAGGGTCGCGATCGATCATTCCCGCTCCACTGCGGACTTGATATCGTTGAGGTCCTGCAGGAGGGCCTTTTTTATCACCCCCTTGAAGAGAACCATGGGGATCGCCTTGAGTTTTGCAGCGATACCTTGAGGCTTCGTCTCATGAGAACTTGTCAACGTCATCCCACCACTGCTCCCGGAAATACTCATGGTGGATAAGAATACGAATCCATCACTTTCTGCTCTCGTTTTGAAGAACTCGTTCTCGGCAGCATCCGTGATCCTCTTTTCCACGGCAGCGGGTTTTCCGAAATACATTCGGGTCTCTCGCCACCGTAGTCCCACAAGGCCGTTTGCCGGTTGTTCGAGCACCTCAATGTTTTCGATCCCGCTGATGATTTCCGAGGCGTTCCGGATGTCGGTGATGGCGGCCCAGATCGCCGCCTTGGATCCGTTGATAGTTACATGTTCTTCAACGAGCATGGCGCTCCTCCTTGGGTTCGAGTAATGGTCTTTTCATGGATTATCTCCTGTGGATGATTACCGCTTTTCGACATTTGTGAAGCGATCGGTTCTTGCGATTGTCCCTTTTTTCGGGATCTCGTACATCGGGATCGGACACCAATGTTTGCGACTGTACATCATTGTTTCTGCCCTATTGCCATTTTATAAGCCTTCGCAGCGTCGGGAAGCGGTGTTAAAGCATCCAGTAAAGTATTGTACGTCCCTTTTTCAGAGAGTTCGTCGGCGACTTTCTTCATCAACGCCAACGTCGCTTTCATCAATCCTGAACCAAGACTTAAGCGGGCAACACCTAAATCCTGCAATTCATGTACGGATGGCGGTATTCCTCCGGCATTCCCCGGGTTCGCAAGAATATTGATGGGAGCATGGATTTCTTTGACCAATGTTGAAATCGTTTCTTTTTCCCATACGGGTTGTACAAAGATGCAGTCCGCACCGGCCTCCCGGTATTTGTTGCCACGTCTGATTGATTCAGATAATTTTTCCTGCGGCGAACGTGACGACGTATAGAATGCATCGGTTCTTGCATTAATGACCAAATGAAAGCCCAGTGAATCCGATAATGCACGAATGGCTGATATTCGTTCACAAAATTCCGCCTCGTCAATTAATACTGGATTGAGATCAATACTGTCTTCGATGTTTATTCCGACAATTCCTGTGGCAATGATCTTTGTGACTGAATCAAGGATCTCATTGGGAGTGTTTCCATATCCGGCCTCGAAATCGACAGTGACCGGAACGTGTACTGCACTGACGATTCCCGTAACGATTTCAAGCAGTTCCGACAATTGTATGACTTGGCAGTCAGGACGCCCCAAAGAGGCGGCTATTCCCATACTCGTTGTCGCGATTGCTTTGTAGCCGCACGCTTCTATGAGTTTGGAACTTCCGATGTCCCACGAGTTTAGCAGAACGAGGATTTCTTTGTCCTTGTGATATTTCAGGAACAGTTCGGCTTGTTCTTTTTGAATACGTGAAACCATGATACGGTCCTTTATGAGTAGTTCAAGAGGAATACATCCAACTTCTCACGCTCATAGGGAGCTCCGCTCCCGTAACGTGTCAACGCACTATGAGTCGCGAAGAATCTTCTCCATAGTCCTGCCTTTCGCCAGTTCATCCACCAGCTTGTCCAAGTACCTGACCTGTTGGGTCAACGGATCCTTGATTTCCTCCAGTCGATACCCGCAGATGACTCCGGTGATGAGGTGTACGTTGGGGTTCAACGAAGCTTTCCTGAAGAATGTTTCAAACGTGACCTTTGCTTTTATCAATTCCTGCAGTTCTTTGGTATCGAAGCCTGTTAACCACTCGATGACCTGATGCAATTCTTTCTTCGTCCTGCCTTTCTTCTCCACTTTTGCGACATACATCGGATAGACCGAGGCGAAGGTCATTTGTGCGATGCGCTGATC
>CAZOIM010000261.1:0-4093 GCA_964579855.1 uncultured Ignavibacteriaceae bacterium
GAACGAGACAATTGTTTTCCAGGAATCCTTCGGCAAAGTTGTTTGTCCAACCTGGTTCGTGTCCGCTACGAATCCACCGCTCGATGCGACATTCTGGTTGATTGGCAACTTTGTTTGTCCTATCAGCACCCCTGCACTATCATAGAAAGTGTACGCGATGTACCACTTCTGGTCGTTCGTTGTTGGGTTGGTATTCACACCAGACGTTTTCACGTACGCTCCCACCAGAATGTCCACGTTCTTGGGATTCGTCGGCGACCAAATATCGCACATGTTTTCCGATATCCACGCAGCGCTGTCACTCGTCGCAGTCTTGGTGATCTTCAGCGAGTGTCCCATCGAACGGGAGGAATCTGTTGCCCAGCTTAGTGTTGCTCCACCCGGCTGACTTCCAATGGTCCAGAATGACGGCAAGGTCTGTTCAAACCCGCCGATTCCGGTGATTGCCGGCGCGTCCAGTTTCGTAACTGTCAGGTCATCAAAATAGATAGTCCCCACAAATTGCGAGTAGACGTGCAATCGCACCTCCAACGCTTTCGCGCTGACTCCCGTAGGCACTTGAACATCCAGTGAATATTGCGTCCAGCCAAACGAAGTCACTGCCGGAAATGCAAACGTATAATCATTTCCTGGCCCAACGGTGTTGTATCCGTCGTTATTACCAAATTGCGCAAACCACAATGGCGTGAATCCAACCGCCCATGTTCCAGGATATTTTTTCGCTGAATCAGGAACAAGATTACTTGCCTTGATCCAAACGCTGATCCGCAACATGTCGCCAGTATTAATAATGCCAGCACCGAGGTTGTTGAAGGACAACCTCTTAGTTCCGACATATCCATCGTGTACCTGCCGGTTTGCAGGGAGATTGAACTTTAGCGAATTCATTCCCGAATGCGCAGCTTCACTCGTTACCACTGTGTTCTCAAATCCATTTCCCAGCAATCCATCATTGCCTCCGTTGGGGGGTAACCAGTAGTACCATCCCGTCGGCACTCCAACTTGTGTGTTCCAATCTTGTCCCGCCCATGCTCCTCCACGCCCAGTAAGCATGAAGTCACCGGCCCAGACTGTTCCCGTTGCGTTCTTTCCCGCGACAAACGAGATAATCGTCTTCCACGCGTCCTTCGGTAAAATCGTCTGTCCGGCTGAGTTCGTATCTGCTACCCAGGTATGACTGCTATCGACACTCTGGTTGATCGGCAATTTCGTTTGACCGATCAATGCCCCCGCGCTATCATAGAACGTGTACGCGATATACCACCGTTGATCATTTGTGGTGGGGTTGGTGTTTACACCTGCAGTCTTCACGTAGGCACCCAGAAGGATATCGACATTCTTTGGATTCTGCGGTGACCAGATATCGCACATGTTGCTCGATATCCAGGCCGCCGTGTCACTCGTTGCAGTTTTGGTGATCTTCAGCGAATGTCCCATCGAATGTGACTGGTCGGTCGCCCACGTCAACGTCGCTCCGCCCGGCTGACTCCCGATGTTCCAGAATGACGGCAGGGGTTGTTCAAAACCTCCGACATTCCATAAATTTTGCGTCTGCGCCATCATTGAAGCGCTTGTGACGAACAGCGCAACGCCCAACCAAAAACATTGTAAGCGCCTATTCATAGCTGACCTCCTTGTGGATGTGGTTTAGATCTGGTACTTGTTGTTTGACTATCGATAATGAAGCTTTGTAAATGCAATTTCATGAAATCATTTCCTTAGACACCAGTGTCGCGTCATTGGCGGAATTATCTGGCTCGCCTTGCTTGCCGCCGCAAGATTCACGGATGACCAGTTCGACGGGTGTGGTAATTCTTTCTACGACCGTGCTCTTGGTGCGGATCATTTCGACCAGTCGTCGAACCGCAATGCCACCCATTTCTTCCCGATGGACATTGATCGTGCTCAAGCGCGGTTCCACCTGAAGGCCTGACTCAACGTTATCGAATCCTACCAGGGCCAGCGAATTCGGGACGGTGATGCGTGCCTGCTTGCAATACTGGAGACACCCAAGGGCAAGAGCATCGTTTGCAGCGAAGATGGCGGTCGGCTTTGCGCCTTGGCCCGATAGAATTGCTTTTGCAGCCCTGTATCCATTTTCAAAACGAGGACTGGGTTCGTCGATGTTCATCCAGGAAGCAGAAGGCTTGATGCCGTGTAATTCAAGAGTCTCGCGGAAGGCGTTGTAGCGCGCGGCTATGCTTGGGTGTTTCAAATCGCCGCCGATGAATCCAATTTTCTTATGACCAAGTTTCAAAAAATGCTCAACCACCAGTCGTGCTCCTTCGTTGTTGTCCATGGTTACCGTGGACACACGATGACTCGAGACTTCATAGTCGATGAGAAGAAGAGGGAGATTTTTGCTGCGCACATATTCAATCCAGGAAGAGCCAATTTTTCCAGCGATGATAACACCGTCCACATTGTTCTCAAGAAAGAACCGCGGCAGCATCTTTGTCCCGCTGACGGTATCAGCCACTGTGGTCAACAGCACATAATGGCTGTGATTGCGAGCTTCGACTTCTGTTCCGAGAAAGATCCTAGTATAGAATGGTTCGGCAGATGAAAAGTGTTCGTCGGTGAGAATGAATCCAATGTTGCCGCTCGATCTTGACGCGAGACCTCTCGCACTTCGTTGGGGATGAAAGTCGAGCTGAGCAATGATCTCCTGTACTTTTTTGCGGGCTTCATCGCTAACATTGGACTTATTGTTTAGGACAAGCGAGACAGTAGAAACAGAGAGGCCTGATTTCTTGGCTACGTCTTGAATCGTTGGTCTCGATTTTGACATGCCTGGATCAAAACGCTTTATTGAAAGACCTTCAAAATTACGTAAAAATGAGGAATAATCTTAGAATTCTGATGAGTCAATCGAAGCGTTTTAATGATAGACAATTGTTAGTGTCTTGTCAAGGCTTTTTTTAGAGTTCGACAATTTCTCTGTTTCGGTCCCCGGATGATGTATTCACGTCTCCTGCAAGAAATGCCCTCCCCTGAGTCCGGATTAACCAGCTAAGGAGCAACATCTTTTTTTCCCCCGATGACATATGACAGCTCGAAGAACTCAGCAAGTATATAATCGGTAACAGAGAAACGGTATAGCCCAAAAGGATGAAAAAAGGGTTAATACCATTTTGTTGGCGCTGCGCGTTTCTTGCGCCAGGTTCAGAGCTGACTGAGATTTGCCGCGCGAAATGCCCTAGGACGACGCTATATAATGGGTGTTGATTGTCGTCACCGAACACTATTGAATACGCATTGGTGATCAGTAGCCCAACTAAAGCAATTGTTCACTATTGGAGTAATCCAACACAGGATGGCCATTGTTTCCAATAAGAATTTTTATTCTTTCGTCTCAAATTCAAACTCACGGGAACACCCTAAGAGACCGTTTCGTTATAGAGTAACACAAGGCAGAAGGACTATGATGAAGATTCTCATATGGTGCTGTTTTTGTGCTGTCCTGTTTGCCTTTTGCGGCTGCGGCAGGGCCAATTCGGCGGAGTCAGGTGGACGTTTGGTACCTGATAACACCTCCACATTCGACACGGCGACATTTGCCGGAGGATGTTATTGGTGCATGGACGCTGCCTACGAAGAGTTGGATGGCGTCAGGGATGTTATCTCGGGATTTTCCGGTGGTCATGTCAAAAACCCGACGTATGATCTCGTTGCCAGTGGAACTACGGGAGCTCGCGAAGCCGTCCAGGTTGTATTCGATCCAACTATCACCAGCTATTCGGAACTCATTGATATCTACTGGCGAGAATTCGATCCCACCGATGACGGCGGCTCATTTTATGACAGGGGCTCACAATATCGTTCTGCAATCTTTTACCACAATCACGAACAACAGTTGATTGCGCAACAGTCAAAATCAGATCTTGAGCGTGCGCATATCTTTGACAAGCCCGTTACCACGAAGATACTTGCGTTCGCAGCCTTTTACTCGGCTGGACCAGACCAACAACAATTCTGCAAAAGAAGCCCCGTACGGTACTACAGCTACAAGAGTGCTTCAGGCAGAGACAATTACATTAAAGCAATATGGGGAGACCTGGGAATGGAACAATACAAGAAACCTGCAAAAGAA
>CAZOIM010000262.1:0-4072 GCA_964579855.1 uncultured Ignavibacteriaceae bacterium
CCGGTATCCGCCTTGTGGATCGGGAAGCTGATAATCGATGCAGTTATTGCTTTGCGCGCAGGTACAACAGATCTTTCCCGGTTGTGGCAGCTTGTTGCTCTGGAGATTCTGGTAGTTGTTGTGGGTGAGGTTCTTGCTCGCGCTTCTGCGTTGGTGGAGAGTTTGTTGGGCGACCTGTTTTCCAATCTTACCAGCATCCGACTTATGGAACACGCCGCGACTCTGGACCTTCAACAATTTGAAGACCCCGCGTTCTACGATCAGCTTGAACGAGCACGCCGCCAAACGACAAGCCGAATCGGACTATTGGCCCAACTCCTGAGCATGGGGCAGGATTCGATCACTCTTGCGTCATTGAGCTTCGCCCTTCTCTTCTATGGACCGTGGCTTCTCTTGCTCCTTGCCATCGCTGTCGTTCCGAGTTTCCTCGGCGAAACACGTTTTGCAACCCTCGAGTATTCACTGCTCTATCGATACACTCCTGAACGGCGTCGACTGGACTATCTTCGCTACATTGGCGCGAGTGATGAAACCGCAAAAGAAGTCCAAATGTTTGGCCTCGCTCCCTGGTTGATCAGTCGATTCAGCCGGATTTCGCAAAGGTTCTACGACGAAAATAAACGACTCTCGATCCGAAAAGGAATAGTCAGTACAGGCCTTTCATTTATTGGAACTGCAGGATACTATGGCGCATATGTTGTCATACTACTTCGGGCAGTTTACGGGACAATATCCATCGGCACATTGACATTTCTTGCAGGATCATTCTCGCGAAGCCGCGACCTTATCCAACGACTTCTCCTTGGAGCCAGCGAAATCTACGAACAATGTCTTTATCTGAAAGATCTTTTCACATTTTTCGATATGAAACCCTCGATTGTGTCCAAGCCCAAAGCGATCACGGTGCCGAATCCAATTCAAACAGGTTTTGTTTTCGAAAATGTGGGTTTTCGATATCCCGGGAGCGAACGATGGGCAGTCCGCGATTTGAGTATTGTTCTTCGACCAGGAGAGCGTATCGCTTTGGTTGGCGAAAATGGCGCGGGGAAGACCACGCTCACCAAGCTCGTTGCGAGGCTCTACGACCCAACTGAAGGTCGAATCCTGCTCGACGGAGTAGACTTGCGAGAATACGATCTTCAATCAGTTCGGAAAACCATTGGGGTTATTTTCCAGGACTTCGTGGAATATGATTTGCGGTTTGACGAAAACATTGGCGTCGGTGAAATCGGTAAGGTGCGCGATTATCTCGATCGAAATGAAGACTTGAGCACAATTGATAATTTACAAAACATCCGTCAAACTGATGGTGTTGTCCCGGAATCGATCATTGCGGCATCCGAAAAATCCCTTGCGTCATCGTTGCTTTCGCGGTTTACCGAAGGCTATCAGCAAATGCTCGGGCGAAGATTTGAAAAAGGTCTTGAACTTTCGGGCGGCGAATGGCAGAAAGTCGCCCTCGCCCGGGCTTACATGCGGGATGCCCGGGTCCTCATTCTCGATGAACCGACGGCTTCGCTCGATGCTCGAGCGGAATATGAAGTGTTTGTCCGATTCTCAGCACTTATCGCCGACCGAATGGCAATCATTATTTCCCACCGGTTCTCGACAGTGAGGATGGCTCAGCGAATCATTGTCCTGGAGCAGGGCAGAGTAGTCGAGCAAGGTTCTCACGAAGATCTTCTTCAGGCAGGAAAGCTTTATGCCGAACTCTTTTCGTTACAGGCGAAAGGATATCGATAACGAATGTGCTCGCACGTAACACAGAACGTTTCAAGGACACCATTGAACAGATATCCTGCTTTGATTGTGTAGTTCGACACCGTCAACAACAATATTGGACAAGACGTTCACTCCCGCCGTGCACGGAATTATCCATCCTTCAAACAAATATTCGGTGCTGCGCCCCTCTTCATTGGCTAGAGATATTGATCGTAGTCTTTTTCTTCGCTATTCTTGTGATGCAATCAGGTCCGACCAATTCTCAATGGAAAGAAAATATCATGATACCGAACTGGATAGGAAGAGTAATCCTTAAGGCAAGCACCATATCTCTTCTGGTCACCGTCTGTTATGGTCAAAATGTCATACGTCTATGGTCAGGTGATGCGCCTGGCGCGTTGGGCAATATGGCAAAAGATGTTCCCACCTTGACTATTTTCATGGCTGATTCCGGAAAAGCGAGTGGCGCAGCAGTGGTCATATGTCCGGGAGGGGGTTACCAACATCTCGCGAACCACGAGGGTGACGATTACGCCCGTTTTCTGGCAATGCACGGCGTGACAGGGTTCGTTCTGAAATACCGCCTGGGTTCGGATGGCTACAGACACCCTGTAATGCTGGAAGATGCGGCGCGTGCCCTCCGGACAGTCCGTGCAAATGCCAACGCTTGGCACGTTCGGATAGATATGATCGGAATCATGGGTTCGTCCGCAGGAGGACATTTGGCTTCTACTCTTCTGACGCATTATGATTCGGGGGATCCAAACTCGTCTGATCCGGTGGAACGCGTGAGTTCTTGCCCCGATTTTGGGATTCTCTGTTATCCCGTCATTTCGATGGGGCCAATAACCCACGAGGGATCAAAAAAGAACCTTCTTGGTGATAGCGCCTCTTCAGAATTGGTAGAATTGCTATCCAACGAAAAACACGTTATCTCCGCGACTCCGCCTTGTTTCATTTGGCAAACGGCCGAAGACAAAACGGTAAGCGTGGAAAACTCCATGGTATTTGCAGAGGCCTTGGCGAGGAACAACGTGCCTTTCGAACTTCATATCTACGAAAAAGGAAGGCACGGACTCGGTTTGGCTGATACTTATCCTTTCACCAATCCCCATCCTTGGGCAAATGAACTCTTGAATTGGATGAAAGTCCAAGGGGTGATGATTGAAAAGAGGAAGATGCAGGCTAAATGATTTTCCTGGACAAATCACGTCGATGCTCGGAATTCTGCAATTGCCTTGGTCAGACCGTGACCAACTCGTCAGGCCAGTAAGAGATTTCTCCAACAGACTACGCTTCCGGTCTTCCCATCCCGGAGCATGCTTTTCAATTCCCTTTCACTTTTCGGACTAGTTCGCTATCTTGTCATAACAATGTGACCAACAATCTTCGCAGTAATGTCCGGTTTGAAATGATTCGTTCGTTCTTCATTTGGTGTACAACCGCCCTTTTGATCCTGGCCTGGTTGCCTTTGCTTGCGCTCAGTCGCTTGTTTGAACGTGATACTGTTTATTATCGAACGGGCTTCCTGTTCAGGAAATTAGGAAAGGTCCTTACATTCATAAACCCTGCGTGGAAACTCCATATTACAGGAGAGAAGGTTTCCGATCCCCGCCGCCCCTACGTCGTTGTCTGCAATCATCAATCGCTCGCCGATATTCCCCTGATCAGCAATTTGCCCTGGGAAATGAAGTGGATGGGGAAGGCGGAACTCTTCAGGATACCCATCATTGGTTGGATGATGAGGTTATCAGGCGATATTCCGGTGGACAGAGGGAGCGCCCGAAGCGGCGTCGTAGCATTCGCCAAGGCCCGTCAATACTTGGAACAGAAGTGTTCCGTAATGATGTTTCCGGAAGGAACACGAACCGTTGATGGACGCGTCCGTCAATTCAACGACGGGGCTTTTCATCTTGCAATTCGCTCAAAAGTACCGATCCTTCCGCTCGTCATGGAGGGTTCGCGTTACTGCATCCCAAAAAACAGCTGGAAATTTGGAAATCCTTCAGACATCTTTCTTAAGGTTCTTCCTTCGATCGACACCTCGTCGTTGACCTTGCGCGACGTTCCGGCCTTGCGGGACAAAGTTCGTGCCGCGATTATGAACGAAATTGCAGCATGGCGTAATGTCTCAGTCGAATCGGTTGACGGGATGACTGCCGGAGAACCTGAGCCCCGGTCAGAATTGTTCGGAGCTGACTAACGGTATGGTTCGAGATAAAGAGGATTGTTGGACAGCGCGATTACGACCAAGATCGTAAGATTATTGAGGTGGCTATGTATGCGCAGCCTGTCTTGCTGAGGGTTTGATGTCGAATCGCTCGGTCTTATGCCACGTGCGCTTTTCTTT
>CAZOIM010000263.1:0-3976 GCA_964579855.1 uncultured Ignavibacteriaceae bacterium
GCTTATGACCCTTCCTGTGCTTCACTACTCAGACAGAGGAGCAGTCTAATATGTCATTGAAAGCATTTCATGTTGTTTTTATCTCTCTCGCCATTATCCTGACTTTTCTATTCGGGACCTGGCTGTTCATCACTGTCGAAGCCGGTGAGGCAATCGTACGATTTAGCTTCGGAGGTCTTACCTACGCAATCGGCTTTCTCCTGATAGCCTACGGTAGGTATTTTCTTCGAAGGTTTCGTCACATCGGATACATGTAGATCTGGCATCGAAATGAAACCAAGAACCATTATTCTTTTTATTGCTCTCATTGCTGTTGTCAGCAGTGTGGCAATGAGTTGCCCGGTTTGCTATGGTGAAACCGACGTCCATACGGCAAGCGCCGTAAATGCAGCGATATACTCACTGCTTCTAGTAACAGGGGTGGTTCTGTCATTTTTTGTGTCATTGATACTTCAACTGCGAAAGAGAATGAAAATGGCGTCGACGAATAACGAGAACAACATCGAATGAGTGAAAGGAATTCTTTACAACAATGAAACAGTTCCTCGGCTTGCCCATCGATGCGTCGGCCCAGGGCCCAAGCATTGATAATTTGCTTGTGATGGTCCATTGGCTGATGTTCGTGCTCTTTATCGGATGGTTGTCATACTTCATTTTTACGCTTATTCGTTTCCGAAAATCCAGAAATCCGAAGGCAGATTATCACGGAGTAAAGAGTCACTTCTCATCGTATGTGGAAGTTGGTGTTGCACTGACTGAGGTTGTTCTCCTTGTTGGATTCGCATTTCCATTGTGGGCCACGCGCGTCAACAAGATCCCGGATGAAAAAAATGCTACTGTTGTCAAAATGGTGGCTGAACAATTTGCCTGGAATGTACGCTATCCGGGTCCAGATGGAATTTTTGGCAGAACGGACATTAATCTCGTTTCCTCAGACAATCCTCTGGGGCTTGATCGAACGGACCCCTATGCGAAAGACGATATCACCACCATCAACCAACTCAATTTGCCGGTCGACAAGCCAATTATCATCGAGCTCAGCAGTAAGGACGTCATCCACAGTCTCAATTTGCCACTGTTTCGCGTTAAACAGGACGCCATTCCTGGTCAAATGGTAAGGGTGTGGTTTCAGCCAACTATGACGACGGAACAAATTCGTGAAAAACTTGGCAGGACGTTTTCAATTACCAAGGGAATGCCTGAAGATCTTGCGAACCTTACCTCATTGGAGGAATATAGAGCCAAAGATAGTACCGTCATAGTCGCAAAGGGGGGCGGTTTCACGGAAGAACTGTTGCCCCAATTGATTCAGGCGGGCATAACTGAAGTAAAGGCCTCGCCGGATACTCCTACGGAAATTGCGTGCGCGCAACTATGCGGACTTGGCCACTATCGCATGCGAGGTTTTGTCACGGTCCAAACCCCTGAAGACTACGCGGCCTGGGTGAAAGATCAAGAATCCCAACTGCAACCGCCGCCACAGCAGTAGTTCATTGTGTTACAGCAACAGCGCTGAAGCAACGATTTGGCGTCCGCAAGCCCAGTTCTCCATTTTCCGATGAATCATGAGATCCCCGTACAGTAAACTCCTGAGTGTTTTTACCTTTGTACTGGCATTATGTACCTTTTTCCTCATCATCGCCGGCGGACTTGTCACCAGCACTGATTCAGGATTGTCGGTTCCAGACTGGCCGCTCTCTTACGGAAAGCTGATGCCACCGATGGTCGGCGGTATTTTCTATGAACACGGGCACAGAATGATTGCGTCCTTTGTAGGATTCCTCACGGTCATCCTGGTGTTCTTGATATTTCGAAAAGAGAAAAGGCCTTGGTTGCGCAAGTTGGCTCTTCTTGCGCTTCTGGCTGTGATGCTTCAAGGGCTACTTGGCGGAATGACTGTCCTGTTTCTCCTGCCGACCTGGATATCCGTAAGTCACGCTACTCTGGCACAGACTTTCTTTTGTATCGTCTCTGCAGTCGCCCTATTCCAATCTCCTTGGTGGCAGGAAGCGGAATTGCCGGTTCTCCCTCAGAGGATCGGGAATTCACTGTTTAAATTCGGACTCTTTACAATCGGAGCTGTCTATTTGCAATTGATATTCGGGGCACTGATGCGACACTCCGGCGCAGGTTTGGCCGTGCCCGATTTTCCTCTCGCCTACGGTCAGCTTGTGCCCTCGCTTTCGCAAGAATCACTGGGACAATACAACATCGAGCTAATTCTGAGGAACATCCGTTTGGCGGCGGATGGTCCAATTACGGCGAGCCAGATCACGATTCACTTGATCCATCGGTATTGGGCAATTGTTACTGGCTTGATGGTGTTAACGTTTGCATTTCGTGTCTATCGACATTCCGGCCCAATTCTTGCCTTCCGGCTGGGTGCACTTGCACTGACTATTCTGATACCTTTACAGATTACGTTAGGTGCGTTTACGGTGTTGTCAAGAAAAGCTGTCGATATCACAACGATTCACGTGGCCACTGGTGCGCTTCTTCTTGTTTCAACCGTTCTGACGACCTTAATGATTTATCGAGTCATCCCACATACCGCAAGTGCTGAACAGCCGGATCCTGCCTTTAATCTGAAAGGGGTCATAACTTGAGCTCCGACTCCAGTGTCCAAACGCTTGACGTACCTTTTGATGTTCTCGGATTCAGTGAACTTATGAAGCCCGAATTGACTGGACTTTCTGTCCTCACCGCCGTCTGTGCATTTTATGTGGCTTCAGGCGAACTGATAGATATGCCAAAACTGCTCTATACGGCACTTGGCACGCTCCTGGTTGGCGGCGCTGCTGGTACGCTAAATCAATATATCGAGCGCGATCTGGATGGACTGATGAAACGAACGGAAAAACGACCACTCCCGGCGGGCCGCTTGACACCAGTGATGGCCCTTCTTTTTGGAATCATATTGTCGTTTTCCGGCTTCTTCATTCTACTCACAACGACGAACACTCTCACATTTGTGGTTGCCTTGACAACGCTCGTTAGCTACCTGTTCGTGTATACCCCTCTCAAGAGAAAAACGCCGCTGAATACGATCATTGGAGCCATTCCTGGGGCTTTACCTGTGCTCATTGGTTGGTGTGCCGTTCGAAATGACATCAGTCTGCCAGCAATTCTCTTCTTTGCAATTCTGTTCGCCTGGCAGATTCCACATTTCCTGTCTCTTGGTTGGATGTACCGTAAAGATTACTCGAGGGCTGGCTTCAGGATGCTTCCGGTCGTAGATGAACTTGGAGCTAAAACAGGGAGAAACATGTTTTGGTACGCGTTGGCTCTGTTGGTTACAAGCGCTTTGTTGACAGTCATCGGTGTGACTGGCTATTACTATTTGGCAGGAGCAATTATCGGGGGATTGGTCTTTCTAGTTCCAATCTCCGAATTTTGGTACGTTGCGAAACAAGACAAAGAGGATTCGAACATCATCAGAAACAATTTGTCAAGGAAGATCTTTTTCGTTTCACTTGCTTATTTGCCGACCCTCATGCTTCTTATGGCCCTCGATAAGGCGTGACCGTCAAAGGCCGGACTTACTACCGCCCCAGCTATTAGGAGTTCTCCCTACCATGTCATTTTCAGATTTACCGCTTCTCAATGCTTTTCTCAACACCACGAGCGCCGTGTTGTTGTTGATAGGCCATCAATCAATAAAGAATGGCAGGAAGGATAACCATAAGAAGTTGATGATCGCCGCATTCGTCACTTCTTCGCTCTTCCTTATTTCGTATTTGATTTACCATTACGTTCATGGTTCCCAACATTTTTCGGGAGAAGGACTGATACGTCCGGTGTATTTCCTCATTTTGGGGACGCATACCGTTTTGGCTGCCATAATAGTCCCATTGGTGCTGATAACCTTGAGGAGAGGGTTGCGAAGCGAGTTCTCTTTGCACAGAAGGATTGCAAGATGGACATATCCGATATGGCTATACGTCTCGGTAACGGGAGTGATTATCTATCTGATGCT
>CAZOIM010000264.1:0-3914 GCA_964579855.1 uncultured Ignavibacteriaceae bacterium
CGAGATCCCCGGTTTTGAACCATCCATCTTTGGTCAACACTTCGTCAGTACGCGAACGATCTTTATAGTATCCCTTCATAACTGTCGGACCGTGAACAAGGATCTCCCCTACTCCCGTGGAGGGATCGGGATGATCGATCCGAATGTCGATTCCAGGCAATGGCAATCCCGTAGAGTGAATCCTCGTCTTTTCGGATCCTGTCCCCACCACGAGGGGAGATGTTTCTGTGAGACCATAGCCGATGGCGTACGGGAATTTTGCTTCGCGCAAAAACATTTCGACCTCCGGAGCAAGCGGCGCCCCTCCGATACAAAAGACCCTGAGCTCTCCTCCAAATGATTGTAAGAGCTTCTTTCCTGCCAGTCTGTGAATTCGTTTCCGAACCAGAGGTACCCGATAGAGGCTTCGAACAATGGCGGTGCCCGTGAATTTTGGCAATATGCGGGACTTGAACATCTTCTCGATCACCAGCGGAACGGAGAGTATTATTGTTGGCTTAACAGAAGCAAGCGCCGGTAACAAAACTCCGGCAGACGGCGGTTTGTCAAGATAGTAAACAGCAGCGCCTTGCAGAATCGGGAGTACCAACCCAAGCGTACATTCGTACATGTGAGACAACGGAAGGATTGAAAGCATCCGGTCTTCCGGAGCCACTGAGACTATTTCTGACGTCGCAATCGCGTCTGCAACAATGTTCTTGTGAGTAAGCATGACCCCTTTTGAATGGCCCGTGGTGCCTGAGGTATACACAATCGCTGCAACATCATCTTCCTGAACATTGTCCGGCAGCTTCCCTACGAGCTTCAACGCAAGCTCTTTGAGTTTTGAAAACTCCCTCCCTCCTTCTTCAAGCACATCCCTGAGACTCTCTTTTTTCGTGCGTGGCGGTATAAGCGAGAAATCGTCGATGTGGATGATCGACGCAAGTTGATGTGCATCAAGGTCATCCAATTTCTCATAGAGACGCGGGGAAACAAAGATCGCCTTGCATTCGGATTGGCGGATAATGTGATGAATTTCCGCGGGATGGAAATCAGGCAGGATGGGGACGGCGATTGCACCCATTGTCGTCACTGCAAAGTAGGCAATGCCCCATTCCGGCTTATTTTCGCTGAGGATTGCAACTCTGTCACCCGTGATCACCCCTCGATTGTGGAGCAAGTGCGAGACGGTTTGAACATGTGTTATGAGCGACGAATACGTGTAAGGCTCTCCTCCGACGTCTGAGAGGGCAATTCGACTGGCGAATACGTCCGCGCTATGGTGAAGAACTGAGTGGAGAGTGAGAGTTGGCAATGTTGGTGAGTCGAACATAATCTCTGGCAATTGCGTTAGACTAATTTTGAAAATATTGTTAGCAATTTCAACATAGTAACGAGAAACTGGAATTGGCAGGAGTGGACTTTCCTGTCAGCCTATTCTAAAACTTTGCAACTACTAGCGCATTCCGATGAAAGGAGCGAATCTAAACTACATTCCTAAGGATGAGAAATCCTGCCGCAACGATGAGCGATGCCCCAAAAATCTTTATTGGGAGTCGCTCTTCCGAGTACATTCTGCCTCCGACAAAAGAAGCGTAGAGGATCGAAGTCCGTTTTACGGCCAGGACCAGCGCAACCGGCGCCAACTTTGTCGCCTCAAGCTGCGCGAGCCGATAAGCGATAGTAATCGCCGCTACGATGCCGATCACGGTGAGTTGTTCCCAACCCGTGAATGTGACATTCCGCAGCGGGACTCGTCGAGCAAATAACAATGTGCCAAACATGAGGCAATAGACAATATGTTGATAGAAGAGCACGATGATTGGATCGGTCTTCATGCTCCCCACAAGCATCTTATCGAAGACCGATGAGACTGCAAACAGGCCCAGAGCTCCGAAGATGTACCAATGATTCCTGGTGAAAATAGCATCTCTCAGTGGCTGAGTAAATTTCTGAGCCGGACGTCTTTCCAACAAATAGGCTCCAAGTATTAAAAGGACTAGTCCGATCCATTCCACCGTTCTCAGTGATTCCCCGATAAGGACGAATGACAGTATGGCCGCTATCGCAGGCGTCAATCCAAGAAGCGGCAACGCCGTGCTGATTTCATTGTGTTCAAGTGACATCATCACAAAGAGAAATGCGGCCCCGCCGAGAATACTTTTTGCCACAAGAAGGGCCAGCACCGAAGGCGAAATCGATGTGACATCCACAGCAAATGGAATAAACAAAGAACAAGCCATGATGCAAAGAGAAACCAGGAATGAAAATTCTAACGCGTTGATGCGAAACAAAATCTTCTTCTGCAGAACAGCAGCTGCAGCCGAGAGAACTGCAGAGCACGATGCAAGCAGAAACCAGGTCATAAGCCCTCTTGTCTTAGCACGACATTACATTGAGACGGTTACGGCAAAGAAGAAATTGCGGCCAGGCTCAAATTTGATGATTCCACGCAGCGTTGAAAGGTGGTTCTGGTAAGCTTTGTTAAAGCAATTTTCAATCCCGGCGAGTGTAGTGAAAGACAATTGGCCGATATTCCACGGCATGCCCGAGTAGACGACATTGTAGACGGCGTAACCCGGCGTTCGCACTTCCCCTTCAGCCAGACTATTCTGAGTGCCAGCGAAGGTTGCAGAGAGACTCAATGTCCCATAGGGCGCAAAATAGCCCGTGAGACCGATCTCCCCCTCGAGCGGTGCGATCTGAGGCAAGTTCTTCCGATTGTGCAGATCTTCGCCCCGGACATAGGCAAGCGAAGTCTTGAGGGCCAGCCAGCGTGACATTAGTCGGTCGAAGGAAACTTCGTAGCCATAAAGGCGCGATTCACCAATATTGGCTTTGACAAAAGCAGGCCGCCCCTCGTACACGCCCGGGACATCGGCGACCAAGTTGTTCAAATTATTCAGAAAAATATCTGTTTGAATCCGCATGCTACCGTAGTGAATATTCAGTCCGGAATTCAGACCGATACTGCGTTCCGGCTGGAGATTTGGGTTGCCCACGCGAACCAGGTTTCCAAGGTCGATATACTGAAAGCGTTCTTCGAGCGACGGTGACCGAAACGCCGTAGCTGCCAGAAAGGTGACGTCGACGTTGGGGTGTAATGCATATCTCAACCCACCTTCTGCACTCCAGGACTCATCGTGAGCAGATCCGGCATTCCAGAGTACTTTCTGGTTTACAGAAGGAGTCTGAAGAATTCCGGAAATCAGAACGTATTCAGGATTCAACGACTCATCGTTTCTAACACGAATCCAGTCGTACCTGGCCCCGATCGTCGCAACCAACCGTCCGGACAGCAAGGTCCACTCATCCTGTGCATACACACCTGCGCTAGAGAAACGAGAATCCGGAGCGGGCCGTTCTCCGACTAGTTGGTTGAGGTTCTTATCGATACGCTCTCTCCTACTGTCAAGACTCCGCTGCCATGCTTCCAGACCTGCGACAAAAGCGTTTCCATCCACTGGACGGATTCGCGTTTCGATTTGAATACTCGCCGCAGCGTGTATTGCGTGGGGAGTAAGAGTTAAGGTCGGACTTTGTATGATTTCCACGTTACGATCGATCTCTTGTCGCGAAATCCGAACTGATACGAAATCAATTCTCGGTGAGATGTTTGGAATACTATATTCAAAGCCGAAAAGTTCACGCCTCGCAAGCGTATACCTGGCTGAAGCAGAGGATGCAATTGGTGATCCGCCCGGAATCCCTGTATTCTGTGCCTGCGAACGCTGGTAGGATATGAGAAGTGACTGATCCCCCAGGGTCCGAACGTTCATCGATCCGTTGAAACTGAAATCCGAATACATCGAATTCTCAAGCGTTCCAATGGGCGTCGAGGTATTACCAGCATTTCTGAATCCACCGCTCAACCGAATGGCGTAGCGATCCGTTGAGCCATCCAGAGCGAGGTATTGGGAAAGACATCCATC
>CAZOIM010000265.1:0-1999 GCA_964579855.1 uncultured Ignavibacteriaceae bacterium
AATAAATGAAAACGACCGGCTGCGTTGGAATTGCTAGCCGTTTGCCCCACGGCAGAAAATGACCCAAATGTGATACCTGTTGCAGTCGGAACCGCAGTCGGATCTGTGAGACCCGACGAGGTGGTGATGCTTGCGAATGTGTATGTCCCAGAAAATGGTGATTGACTGAACGATATTGTCACGAACAAAACGGTGCACAATATCGCCGAGAAAATTCTACCAAGGTAATTCATAGCTATCCGACTCCTGCGAAGGTGGATAAAGGTGAACTAGGATTCTAAAAACTTATGGGATAAAACGATACGTCATTTGAAAGGAGGGACAACCCGAACGCACAACCCGATCTGTTAACGACTCAACGAAAAAAAGATAGTAACTTTACAATCAAGAATCACATGAAAGTGAGATTATTTTATTGTTACCGAAATTTCTCGCGTGCGATTTTTGTCAATGGTGGGAAAGTCCAGAGGAGCAGCGATGTGTTTGTTAGAGTCTATTCGTTAGAAAATCTCAGAGTAGACGGGAGACTACACAGGTCAGGGGTGCTGCCAACGCGAGACACGACCACTCATCCCGCTTACCCCTTCAGCCATCGCGAGACGTGACCACTTGTCCCGCCAACTGCCTCCGCCATCGCAAGACGTGACGGCGTCACGTCTCTACGAAACACGGCCCCACACAGCATCAAACAAAAATCCCCGCCCTCTTTGGGAGGGCGAGGATTGATGTTCATCGTAGGCCACGATTCCGCCGAAGCCGTCCCTTTGGGAGAATCATCGCCTACTTCAAATATGTGGACGCGATAAATCACGTCCCTACGAAGAACGTTCCCCCTATCGGACCAGTATCATCCTCTTGACGAGCGTGTGCCCACCCGCATCCAGGCGTGAGAAATAGACTCCCGAAGGAAGCCGGGATGCGTCGAACGTAACCTTCATTAACGACCCTGCCGTTACCGGACTGTCGAACAGCGTCGCAACCACTTGGCCGAGGAGGTTATGGACCCTGACTATAGCCCTTCCATCCTCCGGGACGGAGAAATCGATATTCGTCGCCGGATTAAAGGGATTCGGATAGTTCTGGCTCAGTGTGAGCTCTTTGGGCACGAGACCAACAGTCACTTGTGCATCCGGAAAGTACTTGAATGCTCCTCTACGATCAATCTGTTTTACTCTGTACCCGTATGTTCCACTGGCAAGGCTTCTGTCAACGTAGGTGTACTGTTTTGGTGATGTGCTTGTTCCGGCACCTGGAATAAATGCGATTCTCTGGAATTCACCCGCTTCTGACAATAACTTTCGTTCAACATCAAATCCAGCATTATCGGTTTCGGTGGCGGTGCTCCATCTCAACACGACCTGATTATTCTCCAGACCCGCGGCGAACGACACAAGTTCAACAGGAAGGGCGACAGCGGAATTCAACGGGTTCGGCGATCCTGTTGCAAAATCCGTCGCGTTGTCATTGTTGTCTTGAGCGTGGTTAATTCGAGCAACGGAGGTTGTGTTGGAAGGAGCCGGTGCCGGGCCCGTGCCTTCGTACCCATTGGCAGTTGTGCCAAACCCGACTAAATCGATAACCTGTGAGCCTGTGGGATTGGTATCTGTCAACGCAGTGGTAGTGTTGCAGAGTGCCACCTTCCCGACAGTTGCGGACATTGAAATGGATCCAGTCGCATCCGGTGTGGGGAGCGAGGTTGTTCCTCCACCTCCCGCAGCCTCCTGGACAAGATAGCAGTAATGTGAAACTACTGATCCGCTCAAATTCGTTTTACTCCACGTTGAACCCTTCGCAGAGGCATATTGAACGGACCAGCCCGAGACGCTTATAGAGGAGGAAGTTGGATTATAAAGAACGACATAGTCATTCTTATATGTTGACCCACCGTTGCCGCCTCCACCATAGATTTCCAGGATTACCAGGTGGCTAGCACCCGAACTGCCTGCGGTTGCGCCGCTCGATGAGGGGACGGTCCCATTGGTCTTATAATTTATCGCAG
>CAZOIM010000265.1:2099-3907 GCA_964579855.1 uncultured Ignavibacteriaceae bacterium
GCGGTTGCGCCGCTCGATGAGGGGACGGTCCCATTGGTCTTATAATTTATCGCAGAGCCGCCGCCATTGTACGAGTAAATCCGGAAGTAGTACGTCGTTCCGTTGCTGAGTCCCGTAAACGTATATGATCCTGAGCTTGGATGGCTGATGTGAACGGCGGCAGAACCGTCAGCAAGGTTCGAATCGTCGGACACTGCAGATCCGTCTGTAGGTGTTGAAAATGAATTTGAATTTTTTGCGAGAAGGAGATATCCTGAAGGAGCTTCTGCTCCTGTTGCAGCGTCAGTCCACGTGACCTGAACAGAACTGCTTGTCGTCGTCCCGACGGCAAACGACGTTGGATAGTTTGTCGGTTCCGTACTGAGCGCCACTGATGTTTTCTTTGTCACGGTGCTGAAATCAATGACGTCGACGTACTCGGGGTGATCGATGAACGGATTTCTATTCCCCTGTATCGAGTAAACATAGTTGTTTCGGGATTTTTCCGAATCATCGGGAGGATATTGTTTGGCCCACGCTATCAACAGACTTGGGTCTTCGGGAGCTTCATGAAGACTGTCGGCGAGCGTCACATTGTTCAGATGATTAAATGTCCAATCGTACCCACCCTCTCCATTGTAGCATACCGCCATGTAGAGCAATGCGCGTGCAGATGCCCCTTTTTGCGCATCGCGAGGTTCATAGACCGTGTGGCCAAGCGAGTCAGTACCGAGCTTGCCGTCCAGGAACTGATACGTGATTGACTGGACTTTTCCCAGCGGATGATTGCTTCGCCTTCCATTGGCATTGTTCTGATGGACCGGGAAGAGGTGAAACTGATCGGAGTATTCAGGGCGATTGGTAAATCCAGAAGCATTCACGCTGGGCATCCAGCTTTGGCACCACGTGTGCTCACGGCTGAAGACCGTCCACGTAAATGGCGGCGTGTAGACATAGATGTAGCCTGTGTAGACGCACGTGACTGCTCGTTGGCCTCCGGTGGTGTCTCGTGAAGCAAAATTCGCGATGTTCGTCTCATCATAGTTGTCGTACGTGATTCGCGTGTGGGGATAGATGAGATTTTGGAGATCGGTGACGAATGTCGACTTTGATGTGTCAATACCATTGTAGTACGTGCCTTGAGCGACCGATTGTTGTACGGTCAATACCCAGAAAGCAATTATCAGAAAGCGAATAGAGCTGAGCCTTGGGCGCATGATCCCTTTTCGACTACACTGCGTTATTGCACGAGCGTGCGATCCGGAAACGGATGCGCGTTCGCCTTCAGCAGTGCCGACTGCCAAGCGAAGAATTGATAATCAGAATGGGAAATCCTCGAAGTGCGCTTTCTCTGCAACGCCGCCCCCGACGCGGTTCCTCAGAAGGCCACTCAATCCCGAACACATGGTACGAAATTGATATGAGAAAGTGTATGAAGATCTGGTTAAATGATTCTTGTTCTTGAGAATGGTGTTGCCGGTCACCGATGGGTGTGTTTGACTGTCAGGACAAAAAGTGACGATCCATCCCCGGGAGAGTTCTCCTCACTCTGTGCCAACTCGGTTGGGCGAATTCGTCACCCCGACAAAGGTGCAAAAACAATAATCCCCGCCCTTTTTGGAGAGCGGGGATTGGAATTCATCGCACGCGACGATTCGAATCGTCGCCTGGTTTCAAACTGCGATTGACTATTTCATCAGGATCATTCGATTGACGAGCGCATTCCCGCCAACCTCCAAACGGGAGAAATACACGCCGGAGGTCAATCGTGACGCATCAAATGTTACCTTCATCATTTTGCCCGCCGTTGCTACACCGTCGAACAACGT
>CAZOIM010000266.1:0-3902 GCA_964579855.1 uncultured Ignavibacteriaceae bacterium
AATACTGGAGGGCTATCACCTGGACATACCCGACAATCGTTGTCGCCATGTTCGAATCCATCCCATCGACCAGCACTTGAACATCCGCCGCCTCACTTGATTGAAGCTTGTGGGAAAAATCGGTTGGAATGATAACTGCGCACTTGACCCGCCCGTCGTCCAGGAGTGCAGTCGCTTCTGACGAGGACGAAAGCACCTGCACATACTCGAAGTACCCCGAAGTAACAAACGAATTAACAAACTCCCTGCTCGCTGCCGATTTCTCTTCATCATAGACAGCCATCTTGATATTCTGGACATCAAGGTTCAGCGCATAGCCGTTCAAAAGAAGCAATCCCGCCGGCACTAGCGTCAAGATGGCGAGGACGCGCTTGTCCCTTCTAATCTGACGGAATTCTTTCTTAATGATCGGAAGCAGTCTCCTGAACATTACTCCCTCACCCTTCCATTCATTTCACATATCATCGTTCGCCTCGCGTGTATGCCGTTGCCATTCCGCTTTTGCCTTTATCCTTTTGCCTTTAGACTTGTCTAGGCCGCCTTTTTTGCTTCTTGATCGAGCAAATAAATGAAGACGTCTTCCAACGACGGCGTGATGCGGTCAATATGGTTCAAACTGATTCCATTTTCGGAGAGGATCCGCCCGATTTCTTTTCTGGCAACAGCCTCATCTGGAACGGTAACGTGCAAGTGGGTCCCGAATACTGAAGTCTCTATGGACCAGGGTTCCTTTTCGACGAGGGTCATTGCATCGATGACATTCGAACATTGGACCTCGAGGATGGGCGTTGTGATATAATTGTGTTTCAGTTCCTTTGGACTCCCGATCGCAATGATCTTGCCGGCATTGATAAGCATGATGTTGTTGCAGTACTCGGCTTCTTCAAGAAAATGCGTCGTTACCAATACCGTCACACCTTGACCGGATAACTCGTTGATCAGTTCCCAGAACTTTCGACGCATCACCGGGTCGACACCGCTTGTAGGCTCATCGAGGAACACAATTTTAGGTTGATGAAGCACGGCACATCCGAGAGCCAGCCTCTGCTTCCAGCCACCGGGAAGCGTTCCTGTTATGCTTTTCTGTCGACCTTTCAAGTTTGCCATGTCCAGCACCCACCCTTTCCGTTCTTCAATTTGCTGAGTCGACAATCCGTACACGCGTCCATAGAAATTGATGTTTTCGTCAACCGTGAGATCCTCATAAAGGGAAAACCGCTGTGACATATAGCCAATGTTTTCCTTGACCTTGTCGGGCTCTTTGTTGATATCAAACCCTCCCACCCGTGCGGTCCCCGACGTAGATTCCAGAATTGCGCACAGCATCCTGATGGTCGTGGATTTACCCGCACCGTTCGCACCGAGAAATCCGAAGATTTCGCCTTGTTTTACGGAAAAACTCACATGATCAACCGCGATGAAATCGCCGAATTGTTTGGTCAGGTTTTCGGCTTCGATGGCATGGCTCGGCATTATTGTTCCTCTCCGATTGCTTTTTCGAGTCTCGCTTCGGCAAGTTCGTGGTTCACGAGTGACTGGACGAGTTGCACCTTAGCCTGGAGGAGTGCGACCTCCGCGTCCAACAATTCTGAATTTGTCGTGAGCTCTGATTTGAATTTTTCGCGTGTCACACGGAGGTTTTCCGTCGCCTGATCGACGCTGAGTTGGGCCAAATCAATTTGTCTCTTCTCCTGTTTGAACGTAAGAAAGCTCTGTGTGACATCGAGCGTGATGCCGTCTTTGAGCATCGAGAAGGAGTCCTTGGTCTGTTCGTATTGCGCCTTTGCCTCGCTCGTTTGGTGGACGGTCGTCAGATTATTCCAAATATCAAACTGGAGATTGACGCCGACGTCCCAGCTGTCCTTGAACTGATCGACGGCCGGAAATATCCGCTGATTAGGCCGGGAATAATAGTAGTTCCCTGTCAAAAAAACCTGCGGCATCCATCCACTCTGGGCCGCCGTGATGCCGGATTGAGCAGCCTGGACACGCCACTGCATGCTTTGAACATCCGCCCGCTGCTGGAATGCCTTCGCGAGGAGCTGCTCAACCTCCGGGAATTCTTTCGTCTTCGGAGTAAGCGTCGAACCAATGGATAGCTGTGTATCGAGGGGCAAGCCTATGGTTGAATTAAACGAAATCATCGCAATCGTTACACTGTTTTCGGCATCACTTTGGAGAACACGCGAATTCGCAAGCTGAACTTTCGTTTTCAGCACTTCGTTGGTGGTCGCCATTCCCTGGTGAAACATGTTTTGGATATCGTCGAGATGTTGAGTCATTTGTGCGACGTTTTCGTCGGTGAGGCGCTTCATCTCGCGCGCCCGGTACACGTTCCAGTATGCTGCTTTGATGTCATACAACAGCTGCTGTTTGTCTTTTTTGTAATCGTTGTGAACGGCATTCGCTGTATACTCCGCGTTGTCCGCGGCACTTTGAAGTCTCCATCCGGTGAACAGCGGTTGTTGCAATGTCGCCCTGGCCGTGTAGGTATTGAGAATAACCTGACTCAGCGTAACGTTGACGGGCTGCGGAGGAAATCCCGGCCCAAATGCATTCCGGGGAAGAACCACGGCAGCTGGCGGGATATTACTGAGATTCTGATATCCAAGTTGCGCCTTGACCGATGGATAGAGATTCGCGCTCATCTCGCTGGACTTTGCATCAGCATATTCGGATTTCATGAGCGAGGAATGGAGCGATTTGCTGTTTTCCAATCCGATGGCGATGGCTTCTTCCAGGGTCAACGATTTCTGTTGAGCCGTCAGTGGAATTGTCAACAAGACTAACGAGGCGATGAAATGGAATGGAGTTTTCATGAGTTCGCGTGAACCTCTCTTTCTAACGGAGACCGACGATCGGTCAGAAGTGAAATGAATACATTTTCGAGCGAGGGAGGAATCGTCCTCCAATCCTGAATTTCAATCTGTTGACTCTTGAGCTGGTCAAGAATTCCCGTCATATCTCGTATTACGTCATGGACCATGATATTTAACCTGTCGCCAAACGCTTGAACCTCCTGCACCGCGGGATTCAGCTTCAAAAGCGCGAAGGACTTGCGTATATCGGAGCAAACGATTTCGACTATTTCTCCTTTCATAACCCGTTTGAGATTCTGCGGGGTGTCGGCCATCAGAATTTTTCCCTCGTTCATCAGTGCAACCCGACTACAACGTTCGGCCTCATCGAGATACGGTGTGGTCATGAGAATCGTAATGCCGGACTTGAGCAAGCTTGAGAGGACTTTCCAGAAGTCGCGTCTCGACACGGGATCGACACCAGTTGTCGGTTCGTCGAGAAAAATCAACTCAGGAGTGTGAATCAGTGTACAGGCAAGCGCGAGTTTTTGCTTCATTCCCCCGGAAAGCTTATCGGCGAGACGTGTTCGAAATGGCGTCAATCTCGTGAAATCAAGCAGTTCATTCCTTCGATCGTGGTAGTTTATAACACCGTGGATTTCGGCAAAGAATTCGATGTTCTCATCTACCGTTAGATCACCGTAGAGGCTGAATTTCTGTGAAAGATAACCGATCCGTTTCCGCACTTCTTCAACCTGTTTCTTCACATTGAAGCCGAGAACGGTCAGCTCACCCGAACCAGGAGGGGTGATGCCGCAGAGCATTCTGATAGTCGTTGTTTTGCCCGCGCCGTCAGGTCCGACTAATGCGAACATCTCACCTTTTTGGACGTCGAGCGACAGATTGTCAACGGCGGTCACTTCGCCAAATTTTTTCGAAACCGATTCTATTCTTATTGCATCCATAAGCCTATCCAAGTCTGATCAATACGTTGACGCATATTGCTGTGGGGAGCGAGTGTCTTGGTGTCACTCCCAATTCATCTAATGCACATACGCGTCGGCGGGCATTCCTGCCTTGAGAACACCTTCTTTGTTGTCGACT
>CAZOIM010000267.1:0-3871 GCA_964579855.1 uncultured Ignavibacteriaceae bacterium
TGCATTTGCTCGATTCACCAGATGCGTGTCGCTCGATCTGATGTCTTTGCTTCAACGAAGGAATATTCCCTCCCGGTACAACGTATTGCCTGCACCGACGCGCAGACTTAAATGAATTAGATGGCGCTGCGCAATCTTCAGTTGAGCTTTTTCGAAATCTTGAGAAGACAATCAAGCAGCGTTCAGGACATCTTACATTTCGAACATGGCTCGATTGTTTCCATTCGAATCGCAGTTTCCGTCGACCGAAGACAAGAGGAAGGGTTGAATGCAGCGGCTTTGGGCAGAATTGGATTTAGAGATATTGTTTGAGAAATCGTCCAGTGTGGGATTTTTCGGATTTGGCAATTTCCTCAGGAGTACCTGTAGCCACAATCTTCCCACCCCCCTCGCCAGCTTCAGGGCCAAGATCGATGACGAAATCGGCACACTTGACGACGTTCATGTTATGCTCTATCACGATTATGGAGTGGCCAGCGACAACGAGGGCGTCGAGACATTTCAAGAGTGTGGCGATGTCGTCCAGATGCAATCCAGTCGTCGGCTCGTCAAAAATGAATAGCGTCTTGCCTTCGTTTTCGGATGCCGACAAATGATGCGCAAGCTTGATGCGTTGGGCTTCGCCTCCTGACAACGTCGTTGCAGATTGTCCGAGCCTCAGGTATCCAAGACCCACGTCGATAAGAATCTGCAGTCGTTTTGCGACGCGTCTTCCTTCGGGGAAATCCGAGAAGAATGTTACCGCTTCCGTCGCCGTCATGTTCAGAATATCGTCGACATTTTTTCCGTGGAACGCAACATCGAGAACTTCCTGCTTAAATCTCTTTCCCTTGCACGATTCGCACGTGAGGTAGAGATCCGCCAAAAATTGCATCTCAATCGTCTGCACACCCTCACCTTCGCAGACCTCGCAACGTCCACCCGGCACATTGAATGAAAAATGGCCCGGCGTAAACCCCCGCATTCTCGCAACTTGAGTGTGAGCGAGCAGTTCCCTAACGAGATCAAAAGCTTTGATGTACGTTATTGGATTGGACCTCGCTGATCGTCCGATAGGTGATTGATCGACAAGCTCAACCTGAGCAATATGGTCGTCGCCTTCGAGAGAAACGAATTTTCCAACGTTCCCCTGGAATCCCCCTTTCTTTTTCTGAATGCCGGCGTACACAATGTCGTGGATCAACGTGCTCTTGCCGGATCCGCTGACTCCCGTGATACAAACGAACAGATCGAGCGGAATACGGACATCAATTCCCTTCAAATTGTTCTCTCGTGCCCCGCGAATATAAATGGATCGTTCGGTGTCCTTACGTCTGTGGCGAGGTGTCGCAATCTGCAATTCCTTTCGCAGATAGCGCGCCGTCAGTGAGCGTTTGTCCAGCATAAGCTCAGGAAGCGTTCCGTTGAAAATTACCTCACCGCCGTGCTCGCCTGCCTTTGGTCCCATGTCGACAACGAAGTCCGCTTCCCGCATCATTTCTTCATCGTGTTCCACTACAATGACAGTATTGCCGATATCGCGCAGTGACTTCAAAATTGTTATCAACCGATGCGTATCACGAGGGTGCAGCCCTATACTTGGCTCGTCGAGAACATAGAGAGAGCCCATTAGAGCGGATCCGAGCGATGTTGCGAGATTGATCCTCTGTGACTCACCGCCCGAGAGCGTCATCGACATTCGCTCAAGCGTAATGTATCCAATCCCAACATCGAACAGAAATTTGAGACGTTTACGAATCTCTTCAAGAATACGCTTGGCAATCTCGATTTCCACCTTTGAGAGCTCAATCGTTCTAAAGAATTCGTGTGCTTCACCAATAGTCATCCGCACGATATCGTGGATGGTTTTTCCTGCAACACGGATTGAGAGGGCATCTTTGGTTAAACGGGATCCTCCGCACTCGTCACAGGTTGTATAGCCGCGATAACGACTCAAAAACACGCGATTCTGAATCTTGTATGACTTCCGCTCGATGTATTCAAAGAACCCGATAATTCCATCGAATTTATTGTATCCATTCATAACCACGGCAAGTTGCTTGTCGGACAGCTTTTCAAAAGGGGTATTGAGAGGAATGTCGGCCTCCGCGGCGATATTCATAAGATCAACAAGATTTGCCCGCCAACTCGGGAAATTCCAGGGATGGATTGCCCCTTGTCGAATCGTCTTTGTCGGATCCGGAACAACAAGTGCCATATCAATTCCCATGGCGCGGCCAAACCCTTGACACTTAGGACAAGCTCCGACAGGGTTGTTAAATGAGAACATCCTGGGGTCAGGCTCATCATATCTAGTACCATCGTTCGGACACTCGTACTGCTGCGTAAATTTGATTTGTTTCTTTTGGTCGACAAGATAAGCATGTGCATAACCCTCACCTTCCGAAAATGCAGTCTGGACTGAATCTGCGATTCGAGTCAGGCTTTCCTTGTTATCCTTCGCGACAACGATCCGGTCAATGAGGATACCTACATCTTTCTTGTTCTTCCCTTTGAATTCGGTCTCGTTGAGGTCGATGAGTTCACCGTCAACGACTATTCGAAAGAAGCCTCGTTTCTTCAGGGATGCAAGTTCTTCCCGCATCGAATGACCCGGATGGTCGTGGAGCGGAAACGTTATGAAGACTTTCGTCCCTTCGGGTTCAAGTTTCAATTTATCAACTGCAGTTGATACGCTGTCCCGCTTGACTATGGCTCCACAAACACGACAATAGGTGACACCAATTCTCCCAAAGAGGAGACGAAGATAATCATACACTTCTGTTGAAGTTGCGACTGTCGAACGGGGATTACGCGATGTCGTTTTCTGTTCAATTGCAATTGCCGGGCTAATTCCCTGAATCAAATCAACATCGGGTTTTTCCATCCGTTCAAGGAACTGTCGGACATAGGACGACAGACTTTCGACATAGCGACGCTGCCCTTCAGCGTAGATAGTGTCAAATGCCAGGCTCGACTTGCCTGATCCGCTCACTCCCGTAATAACGATCAGTTTGTTGCGCGGCAATTCGAGATCGATGTTCTTCAGATTGTGGACCCTCGCTCCACGAATGATGATTTTTGCGGGGCCACGGATTTGTTGTTCAGCGGTTGATTTCTTTGCTGATTTGTCTGCTATCGATCGGCCGGCGATTGATTTTGCCATTGTTGAGAACCTGGGGCTGCAAGATTTAGATCGCACTTCGTCACTTCAATCTCAAAGATAGGAAAAAACGCATCGAGAAGAAATGATTGCGCTGCACGTGCCTTGATTTTTCCTGAAACGTGTGCTAATTTTGAATGGGGCTTTTCAGATTCTCCTCTCGTCTAGAAGCGGGCCAAGCCTATGTTCCTGCCAACAATTTTCCTCAGGTGAAATCATGAAAACATTTAAACTCGTTATCGCATTGCTATTGTCTTCCGGGTCCATTGCCATCGCGCAATATGCGAATCTCTACATACAGCATCCTCAACAGACGTGGAGAGGGGGGTATGGCACCATCGAAGAAGCGTCGCTCGTGGTCTCCCAAAAAGGGATCTACACGCAGAACGATTTATATCTGACGTTTTCCGCGCGCGACCTCTCGTTCTCTTCGACGGATTCTGTTGAAGTACAATTGACGTTTACTCTGCCGGACAATGCCGTCGTGATCGATTCCTGGCTTCTGATCAACAACACCATGATTCAATCCAAGATCATGGACCGTTGGACAGCATCCACGATCTATGAAAGTATTGTCAAGAGGAGGAGGGATCCTTCAGTCCTCTACCAGGACTACTCAAACTACCAACTCCGGGTCTATCCTCTTCCCGGCAACAGCACAAGGAAAGTGAAGATTTCCTATCTGACGCGCAATGATTGGACCGCAAAGTCGGTTATCTCGCCTCTGCC
>CAZOIM010000268.1:0-3869 GCA_964579855.1 uncultured Ignavibacteriaceae bacterium
GAGGCAATTCTTCCTTTCCTAAATTCAATAAACATGAAGCCAAATGCACCTCGTGAGTTGCCGGACTGTCTCGAACGCTTAGTGCGAACACTGTAATGATTTCCACTAAGACTGCAGCGCACGAAGCGGATGGATCATGCCATACGGTGGCTTGAAGAACCTATCGTGAGATTTGCAATGGAAGATGGTAAGAATTGAAGATCGAAGGTTCGTGCAGGGTCCTACTGCATCCGTTCAGTACCTTCCAGTTGAGCGCGCACAATACCAAGAACGCGATTGGCATCGATGTTCTTCATGCAGACGAACGTTCTTATTGGACACACATGTCCGCCGTGAATTGAGCACGGTCGACAGGTCAATCCAAGCGTTTCGACAATCACATCGCGAGCGCCATAGGGAAAAAAGCCAAACGACGGTGCCGTCGCGCCAAAGATTGCCACCACAGGAGTACGAACGGCCACCCCAATATGCATCGGAGCGCTATCGTTTGAGAGGATTACCGAAGATCGTTTTATCAGCTCGGCCGATTGAAGGAGTGTGAGCATGCCGGCAGTATTCAAAACGTGTTTGTCGTTCGCCACAATTCTAATTTCCTCGCATAATTCCCGATCGGCATCGCTTCCAATGAGGACCACAGAATGACCTTCGCGAGTAAGTTGACGGGCCACTTCTGCAAACCTCTCTTTTAGCCATCGCTTTGTATTCCAAATCGTTCCAGGTGCTATAGAAATTAATCTTCGCGACTGATTAATTCCGGAATCGTGGAGCAATCGATCTATGGCAACGATGTCATCACCCCCTGGATAGAGTGAGGGCAATTCATGGAATGATTTCTCTTCAATCAGCGGATCCAACAACGAAAGATTTCTTTCTATTTCATGCCGGTCAGGCTGATACCGAACGATATCCGTAAACAGCCGCCTTCCAGCGCTATTGTTAAATCCAATCCGACGGTTGATACCTGATGCGAACGCAAGAAATGCGCTCCGGATGGATCGATGGGGAACAATAGCAAGATCATAGTTGCCAGCAGTAATCCTCTTCTTGACTTTCAGGAATCCGACAATGCCACTGTCTTTACCTCGTTTGTCGTACGCAATTACATTCCTAATGGCGGGATGATTCGCGAACAATCCCGCCGCCTGAGGAGTGGCGACGACATCAATGTCGGCATCGCTGAATTGTTGCTTGAGAACCTGTAGAAGAGGGAGAGTCAGGATGACGTCCCCGATGAAGGCTGTTTGGATTACGAGGATTCTTTGAAACGATTGTTTCACGCTCTTCTTGTCACATCGTTGGCATTGATACGCGATGGAACGTGCTTCCATCGTTTGTGCATCCATAACCACTGGTCAGGATGAGCACGGACAACGGCTTCAAGGGCAGCGACGTGACGTTTAGTAAGTTCCAGAACATTTTCCGGTGTATATGCATCGAGGTCATCAGAGGGAATTTCGTGAAACTCCGCCCGGTACGTTCCATCCGATTGACGCACGGCAAATCCAACGAGAAGAGGCGCGCGCGTCTTCAGGGAGAACATTGCGGGACCTTCGAACGTCGGCACTTCCCTTCCAAAGAATGGAACCGAATCGCTTTCTTTTGCCGCCGTTTGATCGCCCACCATCCCAACTGCTTTTTTATCCCGGAGTGCCTTCAACAATTCCCTCACAGAACTCTCCATCGGTACTGCAATATTGCCCAACATCGTCCGCCACTCATTGATCCTTTTATTCACACGCCTATTTGATTGATTTTTGACGATGACGTAGACTGGTATACCAGTTCTTGCCGGTACTGACTGTGCCAGCAATTCCCAATTTCCAAAATGCGCCGTCAGGAGAATTATCCCTTTGCCGCGGGCAAAAACTTCCTGGACGAGTTCCGAATTCCCGATTTGAACCAATTCATTGATGGCTGCTGCATTGAGTTGCGGAAAATAAGCAAACTCAAACAGCGCGATACCCACATTGCGAAATGCACCTCGCATAATAGTACGCAGTGTAGCATCGTCGTGCTCTGGAAATGCATTCCGCAAATTGTCCATCGTAACAGCGCGCCGGTATCCGAGTGCCATCCCTACAAACTCGCCGACTGCAGCACCAACACGTTGCACAATCCGTAAAGGAAAGAGTCGCAGAACGGATACTGCAGACTCAAAGAACAGATATTCAAAGAAGTGTCCCATGGTTCATTCAATGGCCAGCCTGTCATTCTCCCATTACTTTTACGATGACGCGTTTCTTACGTTGTCCGTCAAATTCGGCATAATAGATTTGTTGCCATGGACCAAAGTCCAGCTTGCCGTTGGTTACGGGTACAATAACCTCATGGTGCATGAGGAGACTCTTCAGGTGAGAATCGCCGTTGGATTCTCCGGTGTGATGATGCTTGTAGTCCTTGCGGAAAGGAGCAATCCGCTCCAACCATTCATCGATGTCCTCAATGAGGCCGTCTTCAGCATCGTTGACATATACTGCTGCCGTGATATGCATAGCCGAAACGAGGATCATTCCTTCTTTAATTTGACTCTTCCTGAGAATTGTCTCGACATCGTTTGTGATATTGATGTATTCCCTGTGATTCTTCGTGTTGAACCAGAGATACTCCGTTAGCGTTTTCATCGTTCTCTGACCTTTTCAGCTGGAGTAAGAACTACGAATCCATAGGAAGGCAAACTCAGTGAGACCCTGTCGTTCCTGGAGAAAAATTTCTTTTCTGTCAACAAATCACGGAAGTCGTTCGTTGATTCCACGTCGACGTTCCTGCGTTCGTTGGAGAAATTTATCGCTACATAGAGTGTATCCTCCGGAGTGGAGCGCTCGAAAGTGAAAACCCTCGTTGAATCAGAACACCGAACAGTTTGATACGCTCCTTCCCTGAGGGCGGAATGCTCATTGCGCAGGTGAGCGAGTTTCGCATAGAGACTTCGGAACATGTTCCCATCAGACCAATCGATATCCACTTTCTCCATGAGATTCAGTTCTTTTGGATTGCCTACCTCATCGCCATTATAGACGAGCGGTACTCCGGGATATGTGAACATCAATGCTGCTGCAGCCCTGGCTCCTGCTGGTGAATACCGGCGAATTGCCGGTCCATCCTGCACATTCTTATCGTGATTTGAGCTGAAGCGCATCATCAATGATTTCCTGGGATACCGCAGTTTTTCATTGACCAGTTTTTCATCAAGAACCTTTGCGGATGTCGATCCATTCATAACGTTGTTCAAAACATCGTATACGTTCCACGAGTACGTCAGATCGAATGCCACAAGATGGTCCTCGGGGTTTTTACCTTCGGCAAGCATCATGATGGGCTTGATTTTATCCAATTGTTCACGCGCAGTATTCCAGAAATCAATCGGCACCATATCTGCGACATCACACCGGTAACCATCAATTCCGACATCTCTCACCCAATACTCCATCATCTTCATCATGTACTTGCGTAATTCATGCTGGCGATAGTCGAGCTGCGCCACATCCGTCCAGTCCGAATTCGGCGAAACAATCGCACCTTCCATGTTCTTGCTGAACCATTCCGGGTGCTCAAAAATGAGCTTGCTGTCCCAGGAAGTATGATTTGCAACAAGATCGATAATGATTTTCAAATCCAAACGGTGTGCTGAATCAACAAGCGACTTGAAATCAGACAGGGTTCCAAATTCAGGATTTATACCGTAATAATCCGCAACAGAGTAAGGACTGCCGAGTCTGCCTTTTCGACCGAGTTCTCCCACAGGATGTATCGGCATAAGCCAGACGACAGTGACACCAAGCGACTTCAATTCACTCAAGCGACGTTCCAATCCCCGGAATGTCCCTTCTTTGCTGAATGAACGAAGGTAGACCTCATAGATCACTGCGTCG
>CAZOIM010000269.1:0-3790 GCA_964579855.1 uncultured Ignavibacteriaceae bacterium
GAGTCACAGCCTTCCAAGCTGTTGGTCGCGGGTTCGAGTCCCGTCTCCCGCTCCAAGGTAAGACGCAGATCGCTTGCGTAGCTCAGTTGGTAGAGCACGTCCTTGGTAAGGACGAGGTCACCGGTTCAATCCCGGTCGCAAGCTCGACGATCGTAGGTGACGGGCAATGAAAACAAAGGAGTATGACGGTGAGAGACATCATAACGCTTGAATGTTCGAGCTGCAAACGAAGAAACTATTCGACGACGAAGAACAAGAAGAAACAAACGGGGAGAGTTGAGTACAAAAAATACTGTCCTTGGTGTAACAAGCGCACACCGCACAAGGAAACCAAGTAACTGGTCGCCCTTTCTTTGTTTCATACGTCAGTAGCTCAATTGGTAGAGTAGCGGTCTCCAAAACCGCCGGTTGGGGGTTCGAGTCCCTCCTGACGTGCACTCTGTGGACTCAACAATATGGACTGACCATCGGAAAAGAACATGAAAGAAAAGATCATTGCGTTTTTCGAAGACGCGGTCAAGGAGATGGAAAAAGTCACGTGGCCGACCCGCGCTGAACTCTTTGAATCCACCCGAGTCGTGATCGCTGTTTGTCTCCTCATCGCAGTGTTTACCTGGGCGGTCGATTTCCTTGTCAGCAAAGCACTGCAGGCCATTCTGTAAAATTGGATAGGAAAAGAATTTGAACAAACGATGGTACGTGGTACGAACGTATTCCGGACATGAGACGAAGGTTAAGACTTACGTCGAGACCGAAGTTGCACGCTTGAACCTCGGAGAACGAATTTCAACGGTCATGATCCCGTCCGAAAAAGTCATCGAGGTAAAGGATGGCAAGAAAAAAGCACGAGTGAAAAATTTCTTCCCGGGTTACGTCCTCGTGGAGGCAGTATTGGATAAAGAGACTACGCATCTTATTCTCGAAACACCTTCGGTCCTCGGATTCGTCCCGGACAAGAACAATCCGGCACCGCTCCAACCGGATGAGGTTCGCAGGCTCATCGGCAAAATGGAAAAGAACGAGGATGTCGAATTCGTTGAGATACCGTTTCGTGTGGGCGATCCAATCAAGGTCACGGACGGTCCCTTCAACAATTTTAACGGGTTTGTCCAGGAAGTCAACGGAGAGAAGATGAAGGTGAAGGTAATGGTCAGCATTTTTGGAAGAAAGACACCCGTCGAACTTGATTTCTCGCAAGTTGAGTTGGAAAAATAAACAACACGGTTTCCTTTTAGAGAGGCAAATGAATAATGGCTAAGAAAGTCGTCGGATTTATCAAACTTCAAATTCCTGCGGGAGCCGCAAATCCCGCTCCTCCCGTCGGTCCTGCCCTTGGACAAAAGGGTGTGAACATCATGGAGTTTTGCAAACAGTTTAATGCCAAGACCAAGGAACAGGCAGGATTGATCATTCCTGTTGTGATTACGGTGTTCAGCGATAAATCGTTTACCTTCATCACGAAGACTCCTCCCGCTGCAATCTTGTTGTTGAAAGCAGCGAAGGTCGAAAAAGGATCCGGGGAACCCAACAGAAATAAAGTGGGTAAGGTGAGCAAGAAACAAGTACGGGAAATTGCGGAAGCGAAGATGACGGATTTAAATGCTGCGAGCGTTGACGCAGCAATGAGCATGGTCGCAGGAACTGCCCGAAGTATGGGCATCACAGTCGAAGATTGATTCATTCAGTGGAGTGCACGAAGTCATGAAAAAGCATAGCAAGCGTTTCAATGCGTTATCCAAAAAGATTGAGCCCAAGAACTACACGATCGCGGAAGCAGTCGCTAAAGTAAAAGAAACGGCGAGTGCGAAGTTCAGCGAATCCGTTGACATCGCCGTCAGACTCGGAATCGATCCAAAGAAAGCAGATCAGGCTCTGCGTGGCACCGTTGCCCTTCCTCACGGAATCGGCAAAGCCGTACGCGTTCTTGTCATCGCAAAGCCGCCGAAAGACGATGAAGCGAGAGCTGCCGGAGCAGATCACGTCGGGTTTCAGGATTATCTTGAAAAGATTAAGGGTGGTTGGGCGGATGTGGATGTGATTGTTGCGACACCCGATGTGATGGGAGAACTTGGTAAGCTTGGAAAAATTCTCGGTCCCCGCGGCCTTATGCCAAATCCGAAAAGCGGAACAGTGACGGCGGATGTTGGGAAGGCAGTGAAAGAGGTCAAGGCCGGGAAAATCGAGTTCCGTGCTGAAAAAGCCGGGATCGTTCAGGCAACAGTCGGTAAGGCGACCTTCGAAAAAGAAATGCTTGTAGAAAACATACACTCGTTCCTGAGCACGATCATGCGTTTGAAGCCCGCAACTGCCAAGGGACAATACGTTAAGAGTATTTTTATCTCCAGTACGATGGGCCCTGGGCTTCCCATTGACAAAAGCGAGTTGGCTGCTCATCAATAATGGGCATATTGTTTCGGGACACTGAGGTGTCTCGATCATTAAAGTTTACGCACTCTACATCAAACCGTTCAATGGCTGGTGCCCCGTCAACCGGGGGCTTCTCATCAGACTTGAATCGAAAGGATACACATGAATCGTAGCGAAAAAGAAGCCATTGTCGCTGAAGTTGCTGACAAGACTTCTCGAGCTACCGCAATTTACTTTGCGGATTTTTCTCGAATGACCGTGGAGGAAGAGACTGATCTTCGACGCGAATTCAGAAAAGCCGGGATTGAGTATACGGTAGCAAAGAACACGCTTCTCAAGAAGGCGCTTCAACAAGTGAGCGGCTATGATGCCATCTATGACAAGCTTACGGGACCAACCGGCATCGCGTTTTCGTATGATGACGTCGCGGCACCGGCAAGGATTATCAAGAAATTTTCCGACAAGACCGGGAAGTTCTCACTCAAAGCTGCTGTTCTCGAAAAGCAATTGTATGATGGCTCGAAGTTGGACCAGATTGCGAAGATGCCATCGCGCAAAGAGATTATTGCCAGTATTCTGGGAAGCCTGCAATCCCCGATGGTTGGAATCGTCGGTGTCCTGCAAGCCATTCCGCGAGACCTGGTGAACGTCATCGATGCGATCGAGAAGAAAAAGCAAGCGGCATAACAGAAATTCAAATGTGAAACGAAAACCTATAACCTAAGGAGAAATGCAATGTCGGCAGTACAGGAAATAGTCGAAAAAATTGAGAAGCTCTCGTTGCTGGAGGCAGTCGAATTGAAGAAAGCTCTCGAAGATAAGTTTGGTGTATCGGCAGCAGCACCGATGATGATGGCAGCAATGCCCGCAGCCGGAGCAGCCGCTCCTGCTGAAGAGAAGACAGAATTCACGGTTGAGCTCAAAAGCGCCGGGGCACAGAAGATCAATGTCATTAAAGTTGTCCGTGCAGCGACAGGCTTGGGTCTCAAGGAAGCAAAAGATCTCGTTGACGGCGCTCCAAAAGTTGTCAAGGAAGGTCTTTCCAAAGCAGACGCAGAGAAGTTGAAGAAAGAACTCGAAGAAGCCGGCGCACAGGTTGACCTGAAATAATTGTGCACGATCGTCGCACGAGAACCAATACAGGTCGAGAATTGTTTGTATAAAGGCGACTTCTGGCATCAGAGCCGATGATTCGTCCGCTCCAAGCGGGAAATGAATCATCGGCTTGTGCTGTCTTTACGAAGTTATTCTATTTTTAAGGAGTGGGCACTTTGAAAAATCATACGAACGGAACTATCGGTCGAATTTCCTTCGGAAGAATTCCTTCGGTCATTGAGACTCCGGATTTGCTCAATGTCCAAATCGATTCGTTCAACAGTTTTCTGCAGAGCGACGTTCCTCCTCACCGGAGGAAGAAGATGGG
>CAZOIM010000270.1:0-3733 GCA_964579855.1 uncultured Ignavibacteriaceae bacterium
CGAAGGGCGCAAATAACCTCTTGAGTGTCCAAATATTGAAATACTATGTTGGTTTCGCAAAATTCTGGCTGAATGAAACAGCAATACCATCGTCTTTGGTGACGTCCGTCGTCGAGAATAGTATTCCGCGCTCATTTGTAGTCTCGCAAAATTTCCCAAACCCCTTTAACCCATCAACGACAATTAAATACCAAATTCCGAGCGATGGCAGAGTGACCATTAGGATATTCAATCTGCTCGGACAGGATGTCGCTACTATCCAGAATGGACTGAAAAAAGCAGGGTCTTATTCTCTGGAATGGAATTGGTCGAGTGCGCCAAGTGGGGTATATTTCTACCGTACGGAAGTGACGCCGACGATTGGTAATAAAGGCTTTTTGACAGACGTGAAGAAAATGATTTTGTTGAAATGAGCGAAGGGACAACTTTGTAGTACAAAGGAAGAAATGCTATGAAACCTCGATTGATACTCTTCTGGTCGCTGGTTGTGCAATTAATACTCGTTGTTCCTTGCTCCCTCTCGCAACAGAAACGTGCACCTGTAAATCACCCGCTATTGAAAGCCGGGACTGCAACGTCACCTGTTCTCATGAATGCCAACAATCTCACTGCTTGGGTGAAAAGCGACGGTTCCTTCCCTGTATTAGTAAATGGACAATGGAATGGTGAATTCCCTAAAGGCTCAGGCGTCGGAACAGTCTATCAAGAAGGAATTGTCTTTGGAGGGAAAGTACTGGATGGCCTCTTCCCGGATTCGATACGAGTCACTGGCAACTCCTATTTCAATGGTATGCAACCCGGTTCGATATTGATCGATGCTTCGGGGAATACGACCGGCGCTGATAATCCTAATGACGCAGGGGTGAGAGCATTCGCAGTGCGTCCGGATATGCCCGTTTCAATGCAGAACGATACCTCATCTTGGCCAAATCTGATTGCCGATGCGGCAAGCTATTTTCAAAAAGGCAAAGACAGCGTTACCACGCAGGACATTCAGCAAATTGCAAAGCAATATTTTGTTGATTGGACCGAATGGCCTGCAAAGAAAGGCGCGCCCTGGTTTGTGGACAGCGTAAAGATTGTCCGGAATGATGCGGCGTATGATCCGACAAACTCACATCACATTCCCGGGATCCCCAATGCCGCCAAATCAATTTGGTATGTGTGTAATGATCTCAATCCCGCTGTGACAAGTCAGTTTGCTGGTTCAGATCCGATAGGAATTGAGGAGCAGGTGACCCTTTGGGCATACGTTGAATCCGGCACTTTCGAAATGCTCAATAACGTGATCTTTAAACAAGTAAAATTGATCTACAAAGGTAACCACGGTGCACCGAAAAACTCCCGAATCGATAGTTTGTCTATCTGCCAATGGGCAGACGGTGATATCGGCGATGGTGTGGATGACTATGGTGGTTGCGACTCAACACTTGACCTCGGATTCGAATACAATTCGACAACTGCCGACAATGTGTATTCGCCACTGGGACTGATGCCGCCTTCACTCGGCTATATCTATCTTCAAGGTACTTCGCATTCCAGCGGTAATCCAAGCGATAGTGCAATAGTGAATTTCCAGTGGAAGTCTGGATACCGATATAATTATGAACACCCGATGACCACTCTGTTCATGCACCAGACGGGAACGTCAAATCCCGATCCCGACAACGCCAACTATAATGGCACCCTTCAATGGTTCAATGTATTCAGAAACTGCATGTTTCGCCCACAATATCCATACGGAGTCCCATTTTACTCGGGCTATCCCTATGCATACAATAATCGTATTGTCACAAAGTACTTATTGAGCGGTGATCCTATGACCGGTCGCGGTTGGATTGATGGTTTAGATGTATCCGCTGGAGATCGGAGAATGTGGAACATTCACGGACCCATAACCCTGCAACTCCACGATACTGCAGAAGTTGCCTTGGCAGAAGTGAATGCAATTGGAGCAAACAATCTCTGGAGTCTTGACGTACTTAAATACTACGTCGGATTCGTCAAGTATTGGTATAATGGAATGATTGCGCCTTCTTCAAGCGTGGTAACTTCAGTGCACCTTCCGCAGGTTCCAAGGTCATTCGCAGTCTTTCAGAATTTCCCGAACCCCTTTAATCCGTCAACGACCATCAAATACCGAATACCGAGCGATGGCAGAGTGACCATCAGGGTATTCAATCTGCTCGGACAAAATGTTGCCACCCTCGTGAATGAACAGAAGAAAGCCGGAAGTTATACGGTTGAATGGAATGCTGTAGACGTACCCAGTGGTGTCTATTTCTACCGAACTGAAGTTGTCTCGGCGTCCAGCGCTAAGGGAGCTTTCATTGATGTGAAGAAGATGGTTCTGCTCAAATAGTCGGGCTGAGATCTGCGGTGAATGTTACAGAATACGATATGTCTTTTCCCCTGCTTCGATGTTGAGTCTCACTCGGTTGGATTCCGGCGCCAGGGGATTCGTCGCGAACCTTGTGAATGCACTCGGCGGGTTTATCGCTTTGTTGAAATCGAGCACGACACTCCCTTTTTCGGGCAGAGATGCATAAAGATACCTTCCATCAGCACATGTTTCCCGACCACTCGTACCGTCCGGAAAGATAAAGAAGAGCTGGTCAGAACCTTCCTCGACAATCGGTTCCAGCCGAATTTGAACTCCTCCCACATTTGCGACCGCAACACCGGGAATAGTGTATTCCTCTGTGTACAGGGGGACGACGGTGGACAGTCTGACCGTTTTGGGTTTTTTGTATTCCTCCCACTCAGCCTGAATATTCCATTGTTCGGATACCGGATACCGCTCGATTCCCGAGAAACGTTTTCTGGCTTCCGCATTGGTATCCCACATTCTCAGCGCATATCGTTCGCCGCGTTTGAGTATGACAGCAATGTTCGATCCCACACGAAGTCTGTCTGGACCTTTAGTCTCTGCTTCAGTTTTGATTGAGCCTGAAACGAACGCCTTATCTCCAAGCGTGGCGGAAAGCCCTTCAGCTATCGCTACGTGAACCTTCCCGCGCTGTAACGTAAAAATCCCGATGTCCGAAAAATTGTTGGCCCCTTCTTTCAACCATTCAAAGGCAACCAGTGTAAGCCACCCAAGATCATTCTTGAGTGTGGCAATTCGTCTGGCATGCCAGGCATTTATCTGATCAACGTAAATCTTGGAATCCATGAACTCTCGAATGGAGTCACAACCTTATTCATTTGATTCTGTCAGACAAGAATCATTGAGCTATGAAGAAGACTTCCTGAACTCCAACACGATCTTTCCGACAGTATCACCGTGTTCAACTCGGTATTCCAAGTTCTCTTGCGGTCTCAATATCAGACTAAAAATGTGAGATGTACGATCATACTTGCCAGTCTCGAGAACACCGCCATAAACCAAGAATTGAGGCATCTTTGGCGCGTAACCACATATTGTTATCGATTGTTCTCCTTTGGCCAAGAGGATCGTAGCCTTCAATCCATCCTTCGTATCAACGAGATTCTCTATTCGCGTTTTTCCGCAAGTTACAAATTTTCCGGTATCGCCGATAAATGCGATCCCGCTCCGTCCGATCGGAGCAAGAACTTCGTAGCAGTACGATCCACGGCGAAAGTCCAGCGTCAGGGTGTCATTTGGTGTAACAACATTGCCGGTAGCAAAAAAGTAATCGTACACAAACATTTTCCTGGTTATTCCAACGTCTGACGCTGAAACGTTCATTGCCGAACGGTTTGCTGAATC
>CAZOIM010000271.1:0-3658 GCA_964579855.1 uncultured Ignavibacteriaceae bacterium
CCGACTTAAGAGCCGCAACTCTCGTGCGAGAGTCGTTCAGTATGTTGAAATATCCAAGAATTGCCCGTTGAAGATTCGCAGCTTTCTTTTCGAACGCCAAAAGTTCCTTGCGGTCGTTCGGAATGGATGGGGCTCCGAGCGGAGAGCAGCTGAATTCCACAGGGCCTGCAAGTACTGTTTCGACTCCATCAACTCGCTTGGACATCGTGACCGAATATTTCCCTGGCACAGCGAGCCAACTTCCACGATACGCAGCTTCATCGCCAGCCTTTGCAATCGGATCGGACGACGTCAACTTGAGATCCCACGTTACGCGATTGATGCCTTCGCTGTTGTTGCCTTTGAGCCTCCGTATTACGTTGCCCGACTCATCTCTTATGGTGAACAAGACCATCGGCGCTTCTTGATCTGCCTCTGCACGGAGCGTGTCCAACGTGGGATATTCCAAGTCGGTTTTCTTTCCAGCCTTCTTTTGAGCATCCTCACGTGTCTTCTTCATCGATTCGAACGACTTTTTCAAGTAGTACGTGAATGTGGCGCCAAACGGCGGATTATCGGCTGTAAAGAAAGCATCTCCCTGCCACGCTTTACCTTCCCCACCGAGTGGTGTTCTCTGAACGTACATCAACGCGTCTTTCACCGGAAAGACATATGCTTCCTTAGTGAGAATATCCGAAGAGACTGTTCGCAGGGCAGTGTAGTCATCCAATACATAGAAGCCGCGGCCGAAGGTTGCCAGAACAAGATCGTTCTCCCGAGCCTGAACGGCAATTTCCATTACTGCAATGGTTGGGAGCCCGGATTTGAGCTGCGTCCAGGTCCTCCCCCCATCGACAGTGAAATGAACGCCGGATTCTGTTCCGACAAATAGCATGTTCGGATCCACGGGATCCTGGGCAAAGCATAAAACGGGTCCACTTTCCGGGAGGTTGCCGGATATCGAGCCCCAAGATTTTCCCTTGTCGACACTCTTGAGAACGTAAGGCTTGAAGTCCCCCATCTGATGATTGTCAAACGACGCATATACAGTGTTTGGGTCAAACAGCGACGCTTGGACGCTGCTGACGTACGTCATATCCGGGACACCTTTGAATTTGTCGAATTTCTTCCACGTCTTGCCACCATCCTCGGTCACCTGAATCAATCCATCGTCGGTGCCAACATAGAGAAGACCTTCGACTTTTGGCGATTCGGAAATGTACGAGAGGTTCCCCCAGAAGGCAGTGTTACCGTGTTTGTTGATTCCTTCCGGCGGCCAGATCCTTCCCATCACCGGAAGAGTGTTCCTATCAATCTGTCTTGTAAGATCGTTGCTGATCGCCGTCCAGGTTGAACCATAGTCGTCACTCCGGAACAGCTTATTTGCGCCGAAGTATAAACGTGAGTGTGAGAATGGACTAATGACAAGCGGAGCGTCCCAATTCCATCGGAGCGAAGGTTCACCGTTGCCCTCAACTGGTCGAATGCCAAGCTCTTCTCCGGTTTGCTTGTCGTATCGGACAAGACCCCCATATTGCGACTCCGAATAGACAATGTTCGGATTGGACGGATCGATAACAGTTTTGAAGCCGTCGCCACCCGTGGTATGGATCCAGTCAGAATTGTCGATGCCTGAGGCATTCATCGTTCGGGAAGGACCACCGAACGAGGCGTTATCCTGAGTTCCGCCGTACACGTAGTAAAATGGTGTCGTATTGTCTACGCTGACACGGTAGAATTGCGCTGTAGGAAGATTGGCCTTATATCTCCAGGTCTTCCATTGATCGAAACTCTCGTACACTCCGCCATCGCCTCCCAGAAGGAAGTGATTGCGATCTGTCGGATCGGGCCAGATGGTGTGATTATCAACATGGACGTTCTTAATGGGAAGCCTATAGATGGTTTTGCCCCCATCGTCGGACACCATGAGGAGAGTACCAGGCACATAAATCCGGTCGACGTCAAACGGATCACAGATCATTCGTCCATAATACATTTGAGTTTCAACGTGTGGATTGCGCTTTTCCCATGTTTCTCCACGATCCGTAGAACGGAATATTCCGCCTTCTTCACCCTCGGCCTCAACCGTTGCGTACAGAACATCAGAATTGACCGGAGAAATCGCGATTCCGATACGTCCGAGATCACCACTGGGGAGGCCGTTTGTGAGTTTGTTCCACGATTGACCGGCGTCCGTCGACTTGTAAATGGCGCTTTCAGGCCCTCCATCGATCATAGTCCAACGGTGGCGTCGACGCTGATATGAAGCAGCGTACAGAACATCCGGATTACGAGGATCCAGCACGACATCGGTGACTCCGGTATTTTCACTCACGTCGAGAACTTTGACCCAGCTCTTGCCGGCGTCGGTGGTCTTGTATAGCCCCCTATCGCCTCCTGCCGACCACAACGGTCCCTGCGCAGCCACGTAGACAGTCTTCGTATCGCGGGGATCGAAGAGGATCGCGGCGATATGTTGAGAGTTCTTCAGTCCGATGTTTTTGAACGAATGGCCGTCATCCATCGACTTATAGATACCATCACCATACGAGACACTTCGTTGACTGTTCGCTTCGCCTGAGCCGACCCATACTTCATGGGGGTTCGTAGGATTGATGGCGACACAACCGATCGAATAGGAACCGTAGTGTTCAAACACAGGTTCGAAGGTTGTACCGCTGTTCACTGTTTTCCAAACGCCACCGGAAGCTACACCAACGTAATATTGCGAATGTTCTTTCGGGTTGATCGCAAATCCAATCACTCTTCCGCTTATGACTGCCGGTCCGATGCTGCGGAACTTAAGGCCCGAGAACGTTGAAGATTTTAGCGTATCGCTGTCTTTGAGCCTTGAAGCCTGTGGAAAGACAGATTGAGAGAACAGGACAAGCAGTATTCCAATCACATTTTTCATAATCTGGATCCTTACAGGAATGACATTCGTTCACCGGTTATCAACGTATACCGGCATTTCAAAAGTGACGATAACTTAGGAAAACAGGCGTGCAAAAGCAATGAAAGTGGAATCAGTTCAAGACTGGCTCCAACAACTTCGAAGCAGAGTTGTTACTCACGAGGACGTCGCAGACGGCTGCTGAATGGTATACCGTACTCTCAAAACGCCATTGGCGTGATCGGTTGATGTTACCTTGAACCAACCGATTTCTTTGCTTGAAGCTGCATGGACTCCGCTGCAAGGGCAGGCATCATAATCACCGATGCTCACAATTCGGACTGTGTCGCCAGCTTCTTCCGGAAGTCGTGACAAATTGAATCGTTCCTTTGCTTCATCTCTTCGCATGAATGCTTCTCTCACGGGCATATCTGCCGCAATGACCTCATTGACTCTTCGGTTGATTTCATTCACTTCTTCGTCAGTAAGATCCCGATCGAAATGGAAGTCACATTTCGACTTTTTCTTCTCAATGTGAGAACTGAATGCACGACCGCAATTGAACATCCGGATCATAGTCTGGATGAAAATGTGTTCGGCGGAATGCATCCGTGGATCATAGGATTTTGGGTTCTGATTATACTCATTCATGACGATATTGAGCTTTGTTCCGGCTGTTGATACCAATGGAATATTGGTGATTTCTTCCAAATTTTCAACTATCGACAACAACTTGATATCATCGTTGGATGTACGACTTGCCGACCTGCAGGGTTGACAAAACCC
>CAZOIM010000272.1:0-3657 GCA_964579855.1 uncultured Ignavibacteriaceae bacterium
CAGCCAGGAAATCGAGTCTTTCATAGAGTTGGAATAACAACTTGGCAAGATCTGGATACCAGAAGCAAGGGTAAAAGGAACAGAGGACAAATCGGTTTGCTGCGCACCGTTAGATTGGGGATTGGATTAGAAGTTGGGAAGATATTTGTGCAATTCCCACGGCGTCACCTCAAGTCGATAATCATCCCATTCAAGTCGTTTTGCGGTGATGAAACGGTCACAAATATGCGCTCCCAGCGCCTCCCGTATAACGGCATCTGCTTCAAGTTCTGCGATCGCTTCCTCGAGGCTGCCTGGAAGAACCTGCAACTTGCTGCTGCGTTTGGATTGATCGCCTTCATACAGATTCTCCTCTGTTGCTTCCGGCAAGGGGAGTTCTTTCCTGATTCCATCCAATCCAGCAGCGAGCATTACGGCAAATGCGAGGTACGGATTGCAGCTGGGATCCGGACAGCGTAGTTCAATACGTGTTGATTCCGGCGTATGTGATCGGGGAATGCGAATGAGCGCGGATCGATTGATTCTTCCCCAACTGACATGCACCGGAGCCTCGTGGCCAAGCACAAGCCGTTTGTAGGAATTGACGAGTGGTGCCAGCACCGCACACATCCCCCGTGCATGCAGAAGTTGGCCAGCGATAAAATGTTTGGCAATTTTTGAAAGTCCGTGCAAGTCACCGGGGTCGGAAAAGGCGTTGGCACCGGAAGCTTTGTACCCCAGACTCTGATGCACGTGCATCCCGTTGCCATTGATTCCCCGAATGGGCTTTGGCATGAACGAAGCGTAGAGATTCTTCTGTTGGGCCAGGATTTTCAGGACGACACGGAACGTCACCGCATTATCCGCTGTCTTCAGGGCGTTGGAATATCGGAAATCAATTTCGTGTTGGCCGGTTGCGACTTCGTGGTGCATCGCCTCCGTTTCAATGCCGAACGCTTCGAGAGTTTCGGTCATGTGACGCCATAAACTTGTCGCCACCATGTCCGTCGGCATGTCAAAATAGCTTGCGCTGTCTTGAGGACGAGGCGGGATAATTTCTCCGTCCGCGTGGGGCTTCAGGAGGAAGAACTCAAGTTCGGGTCCAGTGTTGTAGACAAAACCCATTTTCTCTGCCTGCGAAACTACACGATGGAGAACAGCACGGGGATCACCAAGAAATGGTTGTTCGTCCGGTGTGAATACGTTGCAGATAAGACGGGCGGTGCGTTCGTCGCCACTCGACCACGGCAGCGATGCAAATGTCGACGGATCAGGGACAAGGTACATGTCGCTTTCAGCGACGCGTGCGAATCCTTCAATCGAGGAACCGTCAAACCAAACGCCGTGATGTAATGCTGCAGCAAGTTCTCTTGTAGGGATCGTTATGTTCTTTACGGCCCCTGCAACATCCGTAAATTGCAGATCAATGAACTTTATCTTCTCCTTGCCTACAAAATCGAGAAGCTCCCTGGCGGTCATTCTATTGGTGGCAGATTCCATCAGTGCAATTTCTGTAATAGTAATCCGAGAATGACCATCCCAAGCAGAATAAGAAGCGCAACGCCGACGGGCTTCAAAAAGGACAATTTTGGGGCGCCATCCGACGTCGAATCCCCGTCCACCTCATCGAGAACACCCAAATTCACGGTCTCCGGATGTTCGAGATCCCGAATAAATTCGCGCAGATCTTTATAGCGTTTTTCGGGTTTCTTTCTCAGACAGCGCGCGACTATCGCTGCAAGTTGTGGAGTAACTCCCGCAACTTCTTTATCAAGCCGTGGTGCAGCACTCCTGACGTGTTGGGCCATTACGGCGAGATTGCTATCCCCGCTAAAAGGCGCTTGTCCTTTCAGCAATTCGTATAGCATGATTCCGAGGGCATAGAGATCTGTTCGTTGATCTCCCCGTTGACCTTCCACCTGTTCCGGCGCCATGTAGTCTGGTGTGCCGGCCGCGCCGGTAAAACTACCGTAAGTAACACGGTGCGCTCCCCTGGTCAACGCCAAACCAAAATCCAAAATAATCGGCTGACCCTCCGAATTGATAAGAATGTTCTCCGGCTTGAGGTCTCGATGGATAATTCCATTGTCATGACAGTGGGCGACGCCATCGGCAATTTTCCGGATCAGAGTGATTGCTTCGTCCGGTGGGAAGGCTCCTTTCCTGTGAATCAACTCGCGCATCGATTCCCCTGTCACGAGTTCTGTTACAAGGAATGGAGTGTTGTTATATCGTCCGGAAGCGAGTCCCTTTTGTATCGCGGGGTGGTTCAACGTTCTCATTACTTCAAGTTCCCGCTGAAATCTCTCGTACTGAGCTGGATCTCCAATTGTCATTCCGTCGGGGACTTTCAAAACGACTTCTTTGCCGGTCATCAGATCAAATGCGCGATAAATGCTGCTCATCCCTCCCTGCGCTATATACCCCCTGATCTGATATCGATCAAATTGATCTCCGATTTGCAATGCCATGGGTGTTGTCGAGGATAAAATCATGTCAGGGTAGTCAAGTTTCTTCCGAAAATCAAGAAGCCCGTTTTTTCCTTTTTATGTTTTCTTTATGCCGTTTCAATTCTCTTTTCACGGCGGAGAAATTTCAGAAAATTCCAACGGCTTCTAACTTCTGTTTCCGGTTCATTCACAACGTTGTGAATCTTGATGACGACGACGGAAACATTGTCATCGCTGTGACGCGCAAGAGCTTGTTCCATAATTCTATTAGCGAGGGTAGACGTGCCTTGTTCGGCCTGACTCATCCCCCCAAGCTCATCATCTTCAATCATGCACCAGACTCCATCCGTGCAGAGAATAATCGTATCTCCGGTTTGAACGGTCACAGTCTCTAAGTCGGGCTGAACAAACAAATCAAATCCAATGGACCGGGTAATCACCGATCGCTGATAATGGGTTCGGAGTTTTTCAGGCGCAATGAGTTTCATCCTCACCAGCTCTCCCACCTTTGAGTGATCATTCGTAAGACAGATGGCTTTGCGTTTTCGGATGAGATAGGCGCGACTATCGCCAACGTGCGCCAGTGTCATTCTATTGCCAAGAATATGCGCAACGGTGAGAGTCGTCCCCATCCTGACTGCGCCGATTTGTGATGCCTTTTGGAGTACTTCAAGATTGGCGATTCTAATCCCCTGTCGAAGTTTTGCAGCAATGGTCTTTTCGTCGGATTGATAAAACGTCTCAAAGAATGCAGTGAGAGCGAGCGTGCTCGCAACACTTCCGTGGGAATATCCTCCCATGCCGTCGGCGATACCGTAGAGGTATCCCTTCGTCGACACCGGTTCGATCGCGGCATCACACAGTCGCACCGCATCCTGATTCTCGTCGCGGACAAGGCCGACGTGTGTTGCGCTGGAAGATTCTATTTCAGATATCTTTGACGAAATCGGCATTCCCAAATAAACAACAGGGTGGAGCTGAACGTTCATCTTCACTCCACCCTGTCAATTGTTGTCACTATGGTTCGTTGGATCCTAGATCATTGCCTCGCCGCGTAGGGAAAAATGGCCTTTTCCTGCTTCTTACTGTTCCACAAGAGATACGCGACACTCACGGCGCCCCATCCTAATGTGATCCAGATTGCCAGTTTCGTGGCGTCTGCAGAGACTCCGGGAGTTGTGAGGCCGATTACCACAACGCCAACCAACAGACCTATGTTCCCCAACAA
>CAZOIM010000273.1:0-3641 GCA_964579855.1 uncultured Ignavibacteriaceae bacterium
GGCCAGCCCGGCAGTGGAAGCGCCTATGGCGAAGGCGAGCAGCTTGGTGGTAACCGTGTTGATGCCCATGCTCGCGGCCGCGAGCTCGTCCTCGCGAATTGCCATCCAGGCCCGGCCGAGCCGGGAATCCTGTAACCGGTACAACAAGATCATTGCCCCCGTAACGAGGGCTACCACCGTGATGTAGTACGGCACGGGGTCCAGGCCGAGGAACGTGCCGTAGACGGGCAGGGCCGGGCGGTACATGCCGCCGATGCCGTTGATGCCGTTGGTATAGGTGTTGGCATTGCGGAAGACCACCGGCACGATCTCCCCGAATCCAAGGGTCACGATCGCCAGGTAGTCGCCCCTCAAGCGCAGCGTCGGCGCTCCCAGGAGCAGCCCGAAGACTGCCGCGACGAGGGCGCCTACCAGAAGCAGGGGCCAGAACGGGAGATGCACCCCTGAGAATGGAGACGCGCCGTACGCGTACGAGTAGGCACCGATCGCGAAGAAGGCCGCATAGCCCAGGTCCAGCAGCCCCGCCAGCCCAACGACGACGTTCAGACCCAGGGCGAGCAGAACGAAGATGCCGGCGCTCGCGAACCCCTGTACCCAGTCGGGTTGCGTCGCGAAGCCCGAGAAGGGCGGCAGCAAGATGATGAACGGCAACAGAGTGGCGGTGAGGGCCATGCCGAATACCACGGACAGCGATTGGTGAGCGTGCAGGTAGTTACCTGTCGGTCCGCTGACGGGCTTCAGGCGGGCGCGGAGTGGGGACCCGCGCCCGAGGAATAAGAGGGAGTGACCGAGCTGCCGCAGTGCGCTCATGCCCGCTCCACGACTCGTTGACCGAGTAGACCTGTGGGCCGGAAGACGAGAACCAGAATCAGGATCGTGAAGACGATCGCCTCGCTCCAGCTGGTATAGCCGGCCTGTGAAGCGAAGACTTCGATGAAGCCGATCGTGAATCCGCCAAGCGCCGCGCCCGTCGTGTTGCCGATACCCCCGAGAACGGCGGCCGTGAATGCTTTCAGGCCGGCCTGGAACCCGATCTGGAAGAACGTGTAGCCGTAGTAGAGCCCCTGGACTACCCCGGCGGCACCGGCTAGGGCCGACCCGATGAAGAAGGTGACGGCGATCGTCGTATTGATGTCCACACCCATGAGTTGCGCAGCCTCGCGGTCCAACGCCGTGGAGCGCATGGCCCGGCCCATCCGCGTCTTCGACACGAAGAGCTGCAGCCCGATCATGAGACCGATGGCCAGCGAGATGACGAAGATGCTGACCCAGTGGACGAAGGCCGTGCCCACGTAGAAGCCGGCCTGGACATCGATGAGTTGAGGGGAGTTCAGCTGCGCCGGGCCCCGCCAGATCTGGACGAGGTTCTGGAGGATGAAGCTCACGCCGATGGCTGTGATCAACGGCGCCAGCCGAGGGGCGTTGCGCAGACGTCTATAGGCGAATCGCTCGATGAGGACGCCCACGACGCCCATGACTCCCATCGAAAACACGAACGCGAACACGAGGATCGCGACGAGCTGGAGTGGGTTGTCGATGGGCCCACGGAAGCCGAGGAAGTCCGCCAGAAGCCAGAGGCTCACGAACGAGCCGACCATGAAGACGTCGCCATGGGCGAAATTGATGAGCTCGATGATCCCGTAGACCATCGTGTAGCCGAGGGCGATGAGCGCGTAAATGGCGCCAAGTGTCATGGCGTTGACGAATTGCTGGGTCAGGGTCCCGACGTCCACGGACATTCCTTGCTAGATCGCGCGGTATAGAAGCGCCACAGTCGGGAGCGGCTAGCTCCCGACTGTGGCAGTTGCGCTAGATCAGGCCGCGGTTGGGTCGTTCTGTCGAACGAACTTCCAATCCTTCGTGGTTGGATCAAACTGGAAGTAGCTGATGATGTGCTGGTTGATGTCGCCGTTCGCGTCGAACCCGATGTCGCCGAGGACGGTCTTGAACGAGTGGGTCGAATCTGTAACGTAGGCGCGGATCTTCTCGCGATCCGAGCCAACGGCCTGGAGCGCCTGGAGGTAGACCTGCGTGCAGGCGTAGGCCGCGGCGCTGTAAGCGCCCAGCTCAGCGTTGAACGCGGTTTTGTAGGCAGCGGCCAGCGTGGCGCGGTCGGGGATGTCGTGGGCACCGGCGACGGTCATCCACGTGCCGACGTCACCCTGATCGCCGGCGATGTTCAGGAACGAGCTGGCGACAGAAGCCGCGCCGTCGCTGATGCCATCGCCGCCGATGAAGGGCAGGGCGCCCATGCCATTGGCGACCATCTGCTTGCGCAGAACGCCGCCGCCGGTGGAAGTGACGCCGCCGTAGAAGACGACGTCGGGGTTGAGGGCCTTTGCGGCCGTGAGCAGGCTCGTGTAGTCGCTGACGTTGGTGCCGGCGCCGTCGTGCTTGACGACAGTGCCGCCCAGCTTCTTGAACTGAGCTTCCACGACGTCGGCTAGGTACTTACCGTACGTGGTCTGGTCGTCGACGATGTACATGGCCTTCTTGCTGAGGTCCTTGTACGCGATCGTGGCATCGGCGAGGCCCTGGTAGTCGTCATTCGCGACCACTCGCACGTATGCGATCTTGTCCGGGTGAGCCTGGCGAAGCTGCTTCGCGGTGTCGCCCAGGGTCAGAGTCGAGTTGGTGTTGGCCGGGCTGCACTGGATGAGGCCGGCTTCGTTGCTGATCGGGATTTCCGCCTTGGCCACGGCCGAGTTGAACGGGCCGACGACGGCGAAGACGGCCTTGTCGCTGACCAGGGTCCCGATGTTCTTCGCGCCCTGATCCGGGTTGTTGACGCCGTTGACCGCGTCGTCCTGCGTGTTCAGGGTCACGGTGTAGCCCGGAACCTGGATCTGCTGGATTGCGAGCTTGATGCCGTTGAGAGTCGGTCCGCCGTTGGGGGCTTCACCGCCCGAGAGGGGCAGCTCGACGCCGATCTTGACTGCGGTGTTGCCGGCCGCCGCGGACCCGCTCGGGCTGCTCGTAGACGTGCTACAAGCCGACGCCACGAGCGCAACCACGGCGACGATCGCTAGTGCTTTGGGCTTCATATGGCCCATCCTCCACTCACTCCCGAAATGACAAGGACCGACCCGGTTTGCCCCTGAGCCAGGCTTTCCTCCGCTGGCAGTGAGGCGCCATGCGCCGGCAGACTCGGATGTGGAAACTCCGGCCCCGAGCCTTGCGACGTAGGTTACTCAACCTCCGGCCCCGCGCAAAGGGGCTTCTGCAAATCAGGATTGTCTACAACCTTCAAGAAGGTTGCCATTTGGTTGCGAGAACGTCGGCAGACCCAATCGGGACCTTTGGTGCTCAGCCAGCCGGGTTCGGTGGCGCGATGTTACATGACTGGGGTCAGGCCAGCGCGACTGTGCTATTCGAACCGTCAGGCGCGCCGACCCCTGCTGGACAGGCCTACGAGACCTCCGCGCCGAGCGGAACGTCGGACGCGGGAGTGAGGGCGGTCGTACCTCCGCCGGGGTTGGTCACGCCGAGAACCAGCACTTCCGACATTTCCGGGCCCATTTGCTTGGTCCCGAGATTGACTATCGCGACTACGAGACGCCCCACCAGATCGTCGGCGGCATAGTTTCGGTATGCCCCGCAGGAGACTTTGGTTCCGAGCTCGGCCCCGAAATCGATGGTCA
>CAZOIM010000274.1:0-3638 GCA_964579855.1 uncultured Ignavibacteriaceae bacterium
TTGGGTCTTCACGGGGCCGAAATAGTTTTCAATCCTTCGGCAACGGTTGCGGGATTGTCCGAATATTTGTGGGAGCTTGAACAACCCGCACACGCTGTCGCCAACGGATACTTCGTCGGCGCCATAAACCGTGTCGGCACGGAGCCGCCGTGGAACATCGGCGAGTTCTATGGAAAGAGTTACTTCTGCAATCCTCGCGGTAAGATCATCGCGCAGGCTAGCCGTGATAAAGACGAACTCGTTGTTGCCGATCTTGACCTGGATATGATCCAGGAAGTGCGACAAGTTTGGCAGTTTTTCAGAGACAGGCGTCCGGAAACATACGGTGCATTGGTCGAAATGCAAGACTGATCGAGTCTTGCTTAACTGTGCGAGTGTGGATTTATAAGCGGTGATGCCGTCTCTCAAATATCCTCTTACTTCCGGAGATGAATTACAATGGCTTCTCTTTCTTCCAACGAAATCGTTGATCTAACATCACGCAATACCTATGGCACATGGCGTTTCCAGAAAGGATGGAAACCTCTGCATATCGTCGACGCCGAGGGCTGCTACTTCACAGACGCTTCAGGAAAGAAATACCTCGATTTTTCATCTCAGCTCATGTGTGTGACGCTTGGCCACAAGAATCAGGCAGTGATTAAAGCTATCGAGGATCAAGCGCGAAAACTTCCCTATATCGCTCCAGGATATGCGACAGATGTCCGTGCTGAGTTAAGCAAGCTTCTCTTGACGATCCTTCCAAAGGGCCTCGAGAAATTCTTTTTTACGACGTCAGGAACTGAGGCGAATGAGGCTGCCTTCAAGATTGCGAGAATGGTGACAGGCAAGACGAAGATCATTGCCCGATATCGCTCCTACCATGGGTCCACGATGGGATCGATCGCCGCAACCGGCGACCCACGGCGTTGGGCGATGGAACCGGCTGGGAAGGTTCAGGGTGTAATTTTCGCTCCCGAGGTGAACTGTTATGATTGCCCTATCCATCACCATTACCCTGACTGTGATATCGCGTGCGCTGATTATCTGGAACATATGATCAAGAATGAAAGTGACGTAGCTGCAGTGATCGTCGAGCCTGTTGTGGGAACTAATGGCGTCCTGGTTCCTCCGAAGGAATACATGCCGCGTCTTCGAGAAATCTGCACGAGGCACGGTGTTTTGCTTATTGCCGATGAGGTCATGAGTGGATGGGGAAGGACAGGATCATGGTTTGCAATGGATCACTGGAATGTGCAGCCCGACATCCTTGTTACAGCGAAAGGTATCACGACCGCATATGTTCCTCTTGGTCTTTGTGCGACGACTCAAAAGATCGCTTCGTACTTCGATGATCATTATTTCTCTCACGGTCACACGTATGAGGCGCACCCGCTGACTCTTGCTCCGGCAATCGCTGCCATCAACGAATACAAACGTCTCGACCTTATAAACCGTGCACACGACCTGGAACCCTACATTGGATCGAAGTTGAACGCGTTGAGAACAAAACATCCCTCCATCGGGGACGTTCGCGGCCTTGGATTGTTCTGGGGTGTTGAGATTGTGAAGAATCGCACGAAAAAGAAATACTTCAATGCAATGGCAGACAAGATCGATGGAACGCCTCTCATGGTGGACAAGGTTGCGGCACAGATGATGAAGAACGGTGTATTCATGCAGGCTTGGGTCAGTCACTTTGTAATTGCCCCGCCGCTCATCGTCACGGAACAGGAAATTGATGCGGGTGTTAATGCTTTGGATGAAGCGCTCAAGATCGCCGATGCTGAAGTTGAACAATAGCCCAGAGGACAGTGTTGATGATACTCGCTTGTGTGCTTCGATGAAGAACGAGTTGTTCAATCCCAACTGTTGGCGCAATCGCAAATGAAAAACGTAGCTCCAAAGCTTTCTCAGGAACAATACGAAGTCAATTTTGCGGAAATACATCCTCCGTTCACTCCGAATTCCGCGACGGCAGAAGCGAATCGCTGCCTGTATTGCTTTGATTCCCCCTGTATGAAAGCCTGCCCGACGCACATCGACATCTCCACATTTATCAGAAAAATCTCGACCGGGAACCTGAAAGGCGCGGCAAAAACCATTCTTCAATCGAATTGGATAGCATTGACGTGTGCAAAAGCTTGTCCTGTCGAAGTCCTCTGTGAAGGGGCCTGCGTTTACAATGAACGTGGAGAAACACCGATACAAATCGGCAGGTTGCAGCGATATGCGATTGACCGCTATTTTGAACAGGGAATGCCTGCGCTTTTCACACCTGCGCCAGGCAACGGAAAATCGGTTGGCGTAGTTGGGGCAGGTCCGGCAGGTCTCGCGTGTGCGGCTGAGCTTCGTCTGATGGGATACGGAGTGACGATCTACGATGCCAAGGAAAAACCGGGTGGGTTAGACATGTGGGGGATTGCGCCATACAAGGTCACCCAGGAGGACAGTCTAAACGAAGTGAAGCTCATCGAGAGTCTGGGCGTCACGATCAAGCCAAACACTCGGGTCGGAAAAGACATATCCATCGATGAACTGATCCGAAAGCATGATGCTGTCTTCATTGGGGTCGGCCTCGGTTTGGCGACTGAATTGAACATCCCCGGAGAACATCTTGACGGCGTCATCGATGCCTTGGATTTTATTGAGAAAGTCACTTCGCGAAAATGGACATCGGTCGATGTTGGTCATCGGGTGGCCGTCATCGGTGCTGGCAACACTGCGATTGATGCTGTGACCGAGGCAAAACGACTCGGGGCTGAACAGGTAATGATCATCTATCGTCGGAGCAGAGAAGAGATGCCGGCATACGATTTTGAGTATGATTTGGCATCGAATGAAGGAGTTCTCTTTCACTTTATGACGGCTCCGAAGCGAATTGTGGGAAAGAACCATGTAGAGGCTATTGAATGTGTGCGGGTTCGATCTGGAGAATCAACTGAAGGAATGCGTGGCACTCCGGAAGCAATTACTGGATCCGAGTTTCAGATCCCGGTAGACATGGTGATAAAATCCGTAGGTCAAAATATCGAAAAGACTTTTCTTTCTGCAATTCCCGGCTTGAATTTCGAAAAGGGTCATGTAACCGTCAATCCGCGGACATACCAAACGAGTAATCCCAAGTTCTTTGCAGGAGGTGACTGCATCAATGAGGGAAAAGAAGTCGTCAATGCTGCGTATGATGGCAAACAAGCAGCTCACGGCATCGACGAATTTATCTTTGGCAAGAACAGGAGAGCCTGATGGTGGATCTATCCATTAATTGTGGGGGAATCAAGTCTCCCAACCCCTTCTGGCTGGCATCTGCACCGCCGACGAACTCGGCTTTCCAGGTCTGCAAGGCATTTGAACTTGGGTGGGGTGGGGCGGTCTGGAAGACGATCGGCGAACCGGTGATGAATGTCGTCAACCGCTATGGCTCTGTCGATTACAACGGCCAGAAGATCCTCGGGATCAACAATATTGAACTCATCAGCGATCGAACCGTCGAAGTAAATCTCAAGGAGATTGCCGAAACAAAAAAACTTTGGCCCGACCGGGCTTTGATTGTTTCGCTTATGGTTGAATCAATACGTGAAACTTGGCACGACATTGTCTAAAAATCGATCGACACTGGTTGTGATGCGATTGAACTCAATTATGGTTGTCCCCATGTG
>CAZOIM010000275.1:0-3636 GCA_964579855.1 uncultured Ignavibacteriaceae bacterium
CTGTAGAGTTTCGGTTTTGGGATCTGCGCCGCCATCCATCAAGATAACCGTTCGAACGCGCGCGGGTCTGATCGATGCAATGTACACGCTCGCCGTGGCGCCGAAGGAATGTCCGACAAGCGAGAACGTCGGGAATCCAAGAGAATCCGCAAAAGCCAGGACGTCTTTGGCGTGATAGGCAAATCCGTACCCGTCGTTCGGTTTGCTGCTGTCACCGCGCCCCCGCATGTCCAACGCCAGCACCCGGTATTGGGGCGAAAGTTTTTGCGCAAGAGGAGTGAAGCTTCCTTTGTGCCCTGAAATGTGAGACAAACAAATAAGCGGACCACCTTCACCGGGCCAATCGTGATAGGCGAGCGAAATTCCGTTGGCGTTAATGTAGCTGGTTTTCGGAGATGATTGACTGGAGTTCATTTCAGTTCTTCAGAAATGCCGCTGCAATCGTATTCATTGATTCGTTGTTAGTCAGAACAGTGTGTGATTGCTCTTCATTCCCGGCGGACAGGGAAGGTGGAGGGTCTTTCCCAAATTTGAGAACGAAAATTGAGAAATTTCATCAGAATTGCAACACCGTGCGGCTCAATTGAGCCACTTTCAGCACGAGGTCCTTTCCTTGTCGTTCGGATGAATCGTTCGTGCTATACCAATAACTCGACGCTGATTGAAGTGACTGATTGGAAGGAGGGACTTCTATGAAGCTGAAGAGGCGAGAATGCAAGGAAAATCAGCCGGCGTCAAAATCGGTGTGTTCAGGTATGCTCAGACGGCCAATCGAAGAGAGAGAAGGTACGACCTTGGAATTCCAAAATGCGTTCCCCCGAAACTCGATTCGAACTTGTACAAGTACTGAGCGTTCAAAACATTCAAAACGGAGAAGGAACAACTCAATGGAATTGCGACCACGCTTTGAAGATTGGCAGAAAGACCTAAATCGAAAACTGCGTGTGGCGCGACGGACTTGTCGGGAGAGCCCGGCTTGTCCGAAGAAAGGGAGAGAAGACTGATAACATTGTCAGAATATCCCCGTTGTCTCAACTCTTCGCGGGAAGCCTCTTCGTCAAGTCCTACGCCATTCCTGTCGGCAAGGTCAAACGGCAGTCCGGAGTCAAACCTCCCTCCCAACGTGGCGGTCAAAGCAGATGAGAATTGGTATCCCAGATTCAGCACCACTGTGAACAGTTGGTTATGTTCGGTGAAGAAGGAACTCTCTCCGGCGAAAGGATGGGAATAACTCTGTCCTTCCTCTCCCATAATCAGTCCAGCCGCGATCGGTGAAGAACCGTCCGCAGGCTTCAGTCCTTCAGAAAGACAAGTGCTGAAACTAAGGGATCCGGAAAAGCTGTTCCAATCGTGAAGTTGTGCACGCAATTCTCCACCAGCGACGATTCCTTGTTTCAGGTTTACGGGAAAAATGACGCCGCTATTACCGAGTTCCACATTAACCAGAAAATCATCGATCAACTTGGAATATCCTGCGATATCAAGGTCCACGAATTTGTTGATCCGGTAGGCGGCCCCCAATTCAAATACGTTGGACCGCTCGCTCGTTACGCGTGTTGGAATAGTCCCCTGATTTTGACCGGCAAGGGATCTTGCCTGATCAGAGCTTGAAACGAGAATATTCTCCAACGGCGCTTGCATCACGATTCGGTTGTACGATGCCCGAAGTACCAAATCGTCTTCGAGGGCATAGGCGGCATTGACTCGGGGTGAAACAAACGATTCGTTATCAAAGAGATCAAAGTTATCGAACCTCGCACCTACACCGAACTTCCATTTTCCAGACTCCATATCGTCCTGCGCGAATGCAGAAAAGCGCGACCCACGCCTGGTCTGATTGACAACAAATGCCTGTCCTCCCTGAGTGATATCGATGGCACGATAACGAATGTCCCCACCGGCCAGGGAGGTATCCGAAAGCGCCGGATTGGTAACAGCAAAAGTAAAGAATTCGCTCAATGGATAGATCTCTCCCCCTAATCCGAGTTTGAATTCGTGTGAAGCGCCGGATTGTACAAATCGATAGGAATATTCGGATTGAGCCCCAAATTGCTGTTCCTTTCGTTCACCGCCAATGAAGAACTTTTCGTTCTGTTGGATTGCGGCCTGCAGATCCGTTGCACTCGAAATCTGTTTGAGGCCACCGCTGGTTATTTCCGCCGAACCGGAACGAGCATAGAGCAGAAAACTCAGAAGAGACTGCTCCTGAGGCTGCAGGTTTAGTCTTGCACCGAGGAGCTCGTCATTCAAGGACTGTCGTTGATCCTGCAAGCTTGTGGTAGTGCCGTTCGGAACGTAGTAAAGCGTGTGATCGTACATGCCGAGCACATTAATGTCCACCGTTTCTCCGAGAACGGAATTAAATTTTGCGAAAGCTGCCGTGCTTCTTCCATAATCGTGGATTGGATCGAAGCCGCTGACGGGGTCGAGATAACGGTTCGACTCATTGAGGCTTGCCGTCACGTAAAATGCGCTTTGATTGTGGAGATTCCCGCCCACCTCTACGTTGGTCCCTTTCTCTCCGAAGGATCCATACTGAACACCACCTCGAGCAAAAAGCGGCTTATTAAAACCGGATTTTGATGTTATGGCGAGAACACCCGAAGTAGCTACTCCGTACTCCGGGTCGAGTGAACCGGTCTGAACCCTAATGTTTCGTGCAAACTCCGGATTAAGCAAACTTGAGTAGACGCGACTCAGGTCTGCGGTAATGGGTATTCCGTCGATGACGTATTGGAGTTGGGCATGCTCGCCTCGGACGTGCATTCTGCCGTCTTCGTCCGGAACAACTCCCGGCGTATTCAACAACACAGATTCGATTTTCTTGCTTGGCGAAACTGCCGGGAGGCGGTCGATATTCTCGGCAGTGAAGACCGATTGGGAAGCCGTCTGCGAAATGATCTTCCGGTTGGTTGGTTCCGAGACAATGACCTCCCCAACATGATATTCCTTCTGACTTTTCAGCGCAACGTTCAGCGGTACGGCCGATCGAACGTCCACGTCCTTCTCGGCAACAACGAGAGAATCTGCACCGATGAGGATTCTGTATGATCCAAATGGGATGTTTCGAAGGATGATTCCAGATTTTGATTCAACATTGAGTTCTTGGAGGACTGATTCGGTCGATCGCTCGATGAGACGAACCTGCAGGAAGTGTTCGAGGATCGGTTCCTGCTCCACAATTGTCAATACTATGGTTCCTTCTGAGGATTGCGCAACTAGAAAAGAGCTGATAAGGGAGAATGAGAGAATCAGTGTCAGCATTCTCAACGCTGAACATTCCGGGTTAAGGTTCAATATGAGCATTCGATTTTCGAATTTTAAAATCTCATTTGTGAGAAAATTCTCGCGATAATGTAACTGATGCCCATCTGAAAAACAAGGACAGTACTTGATTCGCTGAAAGAGCGATTTTAATCGAATGGACAATTGAGAACTCAGCGTGAATCAGTGGCCTCTTCGACCCACGTAGCTAAACTTCCTTGAACTCAAGAAGAACATTCATTAGAATATTAGGAGTATCTGTGGGACAAAGGTCAATCCATTGATACGATGGATACTTCTTAAGCACTGTGTCTCCCATGATTTACCATCCTATCGCCATTCTATCAGCGCAAATCCATGAAAAAGAACTTG
>CAZOIM010000276.1:0-3605 GCA_964579855.1 uncultured Ignavibacteriaceae bacterium
ACCCGTGAGCAAGTGTTGTATCCGATGCAATACGAACCTGCGAGGCAGCATGTCGTGATTCGCCGAGCAACAGCATAACGAACAAGGACCATCTTGCGATCGTCAGACTCTTTCCACTTCCATCCTTACCAAAACAGGTCAATCTCATCCGCACGTAACCTTGTAATCTCCATTGAAATTATTGAACCACGCGCTACTCGCATCTTCCGTACACAGAGCCACCAAATTCCGGAGGCTGACATCACAAGTCTGGAGGTTTTGCAGGCAGGACTATCGATTTATGCAATTGTAACCAATCCAATGCCATCTGCACTTGTCGCTTGTAACCAGACGCCAAATCATGTCTTGCATAAACTACGAACATGAACACCCCTGCCGCCACTAGGGGGCAAGGTGCGAATAATAAACGACAAAATCGGGCTGAAGGTTCCGATTGAAAGGACTGGGCGAGGTGTTATATCGCAGTGAATTTGAAGCGATTGGCGGGTCTGAATTGCTCATCAGACCCAAATCAGGAATCGGTCAGTGCCCTTCGCGCGTGAAGGTTGACATTCAAAGGAGCCACCGTGCGGCGAGATTATCCTACCTGCAAATCATTCGAGGATTGGACGTATCGCCTCCTTGAGGATTGCAAACCAAATGCTGAAGAGAATTGCTTCCTCCCAGACCATACCGTTTTCGGCGAGGAGATTCCGTATCGCGACGCCGAATCCAACCCGGTGCAGTGCCTGGGATTCCGTCTCACTCTTCTCGATGGAGTAATGAATGATTCGTGCGGAGTCCGGGGAAAGTTTCTCGCGAACGATTGCAACCGCATCGTTGAAGACTTTGCTGTGTTCCATGATCAAGTCACTCCTAAAGTAGGGGTTCAGTCTTTCCGCACTCCTCCCCTCGACCTCCATTAAAGCGCTCCAGCTTATACTAGGTCTAACACGATGGTCACAACTTCGGTTCCTGGTAGTCCTTCCCATCTTTGAGAATCGCAGTTCCGATGCGCCCAAGACGCGACAAAGAAATTTGGCCTCGTCACAATTGGTCGAAATAGAAAAGGCGGAGAACAATTCTCCGCCTTTTTTCTTTCTTAAGCTAAATAATGAGCGCTTGTGTCTAGAAGAGATTGTTCTCTAATCCGCGCTCATACGTCATGGCTTGAAAGAGCTTCTTCACCCGAGGATTATCTTCATACTTTGCTATCCTTGCGATGGCAAAATCGCCTCGAGCGGAGTTCAACTCATGCAAGGCCAGCGCAGCCGCCATGCGGACGGTGGCATCATAGCTCTCGGTTCGGACTATTCGCATGAGAGGTATGACGCTAAGAGAGAACTCATATTGCGGTGCAAGTGATTTGACCTGACGTAACACAAGAGCCGCCGAAGCCTGGAGGCTTGGAATGTTGCTCTCGAGCCCGATGATCAGGTTCTTCTCAATCACAGGCAGTTTTTCCTGGCTAAGCAGGACATTCGAACTCTCGGGATTATTCGCAAACACGACGCTCCAAGCACAAGCCACAATCAGGGCACACAACAGTGACCGTTTCATGACTACCTCCTCAAATTAGTGAATGTGTTCTGCGGGTTACTAGTCTTTGTGACTTTACGGAGAAGCTTGCGTCTGGTTTCAATCGCAAAACGATTGGCCAGGCGGCAATGAATATTTTCGCTAGATTAAGCAACCAATTGGATTCCAATCTCGTAACAATTATACTCGCCATTTGCAGGCTGAAGGGAACTCGATCTGAGTCCTCGGAGACAGCCAAGCTTCTCGACCTCGTGTGAGCAGTCCAACTCTTCAAATATCCTTCTCTCACGCTACAGCAGTTGAATCCTCACGTTCTGACCCCGTAAGTTCTCTAATGGAACCTGATTAATCACCATTTCAATTCTTGCGTCTCTCTACTTTCTATCATAAATTGACGCAAGCATTTTTGAAATCATACCGTTTGCGCTGTCGTAAGGCGAGCCCAGTCGACAGTCGCATTCCTCAACTAACAAAGGATAGAAAATGGACCACATGAACAAGGCGCGTCACGAAAAGCACCAGTATTTGTCCGGGAAGCGTGTGCTCCCCAAACCCGTCACGAAAGACAGCACTATTGCATCGGTTATCGACAATATGGATGCCTACAACGGTGGGAGACTGAGGGCCGCTTGCCAGTTAATGCGCGAGAAATATTCTCCCGACGACGTCACAATCGGCGTCAGCATTGCCGGGGCTTTGATCCCTGCGGGTCTGGGACCTTCAACCATCATCCCCTTGATGAATCACGGCTTTGTCGACTGGCTGGTATCGACGGGCGCAAACATGTACCACGATCTACACTTCGCATTCAATATGCCGTTGTTCCGGGGAACGCATAACGTTGACGACGCAGACCTTCGAGACAAGGGTGTGACTCGCATTTACGATATCTTGTTCGACTACGAAGATGTCCTGATGGCCACTGACAAGATCCTCCGTAAAATCATGCTCCGGCCGGAATTCCAAAAAGAAATGGGAACCCGGGAGTATTATCACCATCTTGGCAAAGTGGTCAATGAATACGAACAGCAAAATAAACTGGGCGAGGTGAGCGTTCTGGCGGCTGCGTATCGAAATGGAATCCCTGTCTTCACATCATCACCCGGCGACTCGACCATTGGTATGAATGTCGCAGGACTTGAATTGCTTGCCGATGCTTCGAATTTAAGGGATAAGTTCAAGCTCAAAATCAATCCAAGCATCGACGTCAACGACTCGACGGCGATAATTCTGAACGCACGGAAATTTGAAAACGGCAAAGCCGGCGTTCTGCTTGTCGGCGGCGGCAGCCCGAAGAATTTCCTGCTTCAAACGGAACCTCAGATCCAGGAAGTGCTGATGATCCCCGAAGCGGGTCAGGACTATGACATCAACATCACCGATGCTCGACCTGATACCGGAGGACTTTCCGGAGCCCCCCCGAGCGAAGCGGCAAGCTGGGGTAAGCTCGATCCGACAAAACTGGATCAAACGGTCACTGCCTATGCCGACGCAACGGTTGCATTTCCCCTGCTCGGTGCCTACGTGATACAGACAACGAAACCGAAAAAGCAGAAACGATTGTACGACCGTGGAGAAGAGCTGAGGGAAAAGCTCACGAAGTCCTACCTTGAGAACAACAAGGAGATTGAAGAATTACGAGGATTGATGAGAAAACTGTAGAAGATGTGCTGGGATACAATCTTCCATTTATTCAAATCGAAAAATCAATAAGGGCACATCATGAATGAGGACCTCCTCAAACTGGTCGAACAACACGGAACGCCTCTTTGCATTCTTGATCATAACGTGATCCGGAATAACTACCGGATGTTCAAGAAGCACCTTCCCCGCATACAGTGTTACTACGCGGTAAAGGCAAATTCGACTCAGCAGATCGTTGAAACCCTTTTCAAGGAAGGTTCAAGCTTCGATGTCGCCTCCTACAATGAGTTCATGCAGGTGTACCATTACATCAAGCACTTCGACAAGCAGGATAAGAAACGCTTCGTTTGGGATAAGATCATCTTCTCGAATACGATCAAAGACCGTCATACGCTCAGCAAGATCAAACAGTATAAACCGCTTGTCACATACGATAACAGCTC
>CAZOIM010000277.1:0-3498 GCA_964579855.1 uncultured Ignavibacteriaceae bacterium
GTTTTCAAGAATCAATCTGCGGAAATTATGGAACAATCTGTGTTCTGGGTGGCTGTGGGCGTTTTACTGTATTCCGCAGGGACGATAATGATTTTCGGTTTCTCGACCAGCCTTTTGAAACTTGGTGTGCCGTATTTCGAAATGGCCTGGCGCGTTAACTGGGTGCTAATCATCTCCGCCAATCTCTTCTATACGAAAGCACTATTGTGCAAAGCACCGAACTAGAAATGTTATGGATGATTCTTGCTGGAAGCCTGGTGCTGCTGCTCTTTGCCGCAGCGTACATCCTTGTGGCGGCGTACAGCAATCAGCGCATCTGGAGTGCTGAAAAAGCAAAGCTGGAAGAAATTACGAGGAGCGAGGAAAAATACAGGGATCTCTTCGAAAACGCCGTTGCCGGTATTGTTTCGTTCTCCTTCAACGATTGGAAGATCATCGATGCAAACCAGGCAATTCTCAAAATGTTCGCGTGTGAAACGAAAAGTGAGCTGCAGGGTCTCGTAACGACGCTCACGGCATCGATGCTTCAGATGATGCGGGAGTTCCTTGTACGGCAGAAGTCAATCGAAAATCTGGAGCTCTTGACCAGGCGCAAAAACGGGGAAGAGCTGTGGGTACTCTTTTCTGCACGCGTGACGGATACGAATGGCATGACCCAGGGCGTTGTCGTCGATATCACGGAGCGGAAGCGTTCCGAAGAAAAGGTAAGAGAACAAAGCACTCTCCTCGATCAGACCCAGGATGCGATCATGGTCGTCGACACCAAAGGCAACGTGCTCTACTGGAATTCGGGCGCCGAACAAACGTACGGCTGGAAAAGCGGGGAAGTTCTCGCACGACCCCTGACTGATTTCCTTTACGGCAGGATGGATGCAAAATCGTATGAGTCTCCGATGGAAGATATCCGCCAGTTCAGTGAATGGAGTGGGGAGCAGCTCCACAAATGCAAAGACGGGAAGGAAATCCTCGTCGAAAGCCGCTGGAAAATCATCGATACGAAACCAAACGGCGGGAAAAGGATCATGATTGTCGATTCCGACATCACCGAAAAACGGAGGCTTCAGCAGATTTCCATGCGCGCCCAAAAGGCCGAGAGCATGGCGGTACTGACCGCCGGAATCGCTCACGATCTTCAAAACATCCTGGCGCCGGTCAGCGTATCCATTCACCTGCTGAAAGACCGCCTCAAAGACAAATACAGTTTGAAAATTCTCGATGCCGTTGAAGAACCGATCCAAAACGGGGTTGCGCTGGTACGGAACATTTTGACCTATGGAAAAGGTGTCACTGGGGAACGCGTACGGCTCAACGTCTCCACGATCGTTCGCCGTCTCGCGGAGGGCGTGAAACGAGACAACAAAGGAAGAATCTCGATCAAGGAGCATCTCGAAGGTCAAAAGTGGTCGGTTATCGGAGACTCCACACAATTGAATCAGGTGTTCCTTAACCTGATCGTCAATGCGTGCGAATCAATGCCGGAAGGAGGAACTCTCTGTGTGTCAGTGACAGATGCCCAATCGGACGAAAGCCTGTACGAGCGCCATCCTAGCGCCCCGAAGGGTCCGTACGTCGTTGCCACCGTGTCCGATACCGGCAAGGGAATACCGGATGAAAACCTCGACCGGATCTTCGAACCTTTTTTTACGACTAAAGGGGGAACCGGAGGGACGGGACTTGGATTGTCGGTGGTTCAAGGCATCGTTACAAGCCACAAAGGATTTGTTACGGTAAGCAGTGCGGAGGGAAAAGGAACGACGTTCCGAGTGTACTTGCCGGCTGAAGCAGACGCAAAGAATTCACTGCATAGGGGGTAACTATGACAAAGAGTGCCATCAAGTCGCATAAAGCCAAGGATCGAATCCCGACCTGGATTGTCGACGATAACAAGAGCTTCTGTTTTCTCCTCGCTGAAGCGCTCAATCAAAGCGACCTCGTAGAGTGCCGTCACTACTACCATTCGTGCAAGGCGTTGATCGATGCACTAACTCACGAAGATGTCCCGCCGAGCGTCCTCCTGCTGGATATCAAGATGCCACGGATGTCGGGACTCGACGTTATTGCCTCAGTGAAAGAGATTTCGCCTTCGACGAACATCGTCATGCTCACCTCGTTCGACTCAGATGAAAACGTAAAAATTGCGATGAACCACGGCGCTTCCGGCTATCTGTTAAAGACTTCGACACCTGTGGAAATCGTCAGTGCGGTTGTCAAAGCACAAAAAGGTGGAGCTGCACTCGACGCGGTGATTACCAAGAGATTACTCGAAATCTTTATCGGCCAGTCACCGGAAAACCCGCATCATCTCACGCCCCGGGAAAAAGAGGTCCTGCAATGCGCCGCAAGCGGCCTGACGGTCCACGAAATGGCGCAAAAACTCGGCCTGAGCTTCTACACGGTGGAAACCCATCTCAAGAATATTTACCAGAAATTCCAGGTCCACAACCGCCACGGATTGTTGTCAAAAGCCGGTAAAGAACGGCTCGTTTAGTATTTTTCGCAATTTCTGCAACACTTCCAATATACCTGATTTCAGGTATTGCCCATCGCTGTAATTCCCCACACCATGTCTTTGTCAACATCGCTCGATTACTGGAAAACAGTGATCCACGACGATGCGTGAGTCCCCCGCTTGGGGAGAATCACACGATTCGTTCACAAATGTGTGGTTGGGTGGCTTACGCATCGGGCGATGTTGAAAAATCGTCGTCGCCGCCGAGAACAAAGAAAGAACTGAAATACGCCCGCCAGCACCATAATCCTTCAACCAGGCATGAAGCAAAAGGAAGAATCCATCCCTTCGTCGTCACAGAGTCACCCGGTTCATAACACCGGTTCTCCTTTCACCGTCTGGATCATCGATGACCACAGAAACTTCTCCGCGGCGCTCTCAAACTACATTGAGGCTTTGACAGAATTCCAATGTACGAAGTGCTTCGACTCCGCGGAAAGCGCGCTCGCGACTCTCCACCACGAAACCGTTTCCCCCGACGTCATCCTGCTGGATATTGAAATGCCCGGAATGAGCGGTATTGATGCAATCGTACCGTTGAAGCAGTCGGCGCCGAAAAGCCGGATCTACATGGTCACATCGAAAGATTCCGACCGGCACAAGCAAATCGCAAAAGAAAAAGGAGCAGACGGATACCTTGTTAAGCTCGATATCACAAAAGAGGATTTGCTGGAAGTTCTTGCCGTGCCGATCCCAAAATTTCTGCCGTAACGGCACATGAGGTGCTGGCGATGACGGGGCCACTTGGACTTGATGACGATCCGTTATTCCTCTTCAGCGCCGACGATTGAAGAGTGTCGAATACAGAAAGGAAGCATACTATGAAGAACAAGAGAATTTCAAAAAATGATGTTGTTACACTCGGCGCGGTCTATGTTGGTCTTCTGTCCATTGTCCTCCTCCTGCCTGAGAACCATCCGATGCTCAGCGGATTTGTTCTCGCGACATACGCGGTGGTCAGCTATGTTGCGATCGAACGCGTCAAATGA
>CAZOIM010000278.1:0-3497 GCA_964579855.1 uncultured Ignavibacteriaceae bacterium
AGCACACGTGTTGTCCAAATACTTCGGATATTCGGTTTCGTTCGTGAGTCTGTGTGTTGGAACAATTCTTCTTTCCGGTCTTTTTGTCCGGTTTACATTCCCGGGTCAGCTCCGGGTGATGTGTGGAATCGTTTTCCTTCTTATGGGCGTGTATCGTTTTGTTGCTACTCGCTACAAATTCAGAGAACACGAAAGCCTTGATCAATGAGACGACTGATTCTCCTTGTTGTCACAATTCTCTTTGCAGCGTGCAATCGCCAGGAAGAGCCTACGACGACGCGGGGAAAACTCTTCATGCTTGTCACTGAATCACAAGTCCCTCTCATGACCAAAGAAGCCGATGAGTTTATGAGAGAATACAACAAGACGGAAATACGAATGGCGGGCACCACGACGAGAGAAGCAATCGTTGCGTTTCTAAACGACAGCGTCCGATGTATTTGCGTCGACCGCCAGCTCAATGCCGAAGAGCGCAAGGTGGTGGAACAAGCGGGGATCAGTCCTGCAAAGATCAGATTTGGTAGAGGTGCGCTGGTGCTCATCGTGAGCGATAAGAATCGCCTGACGACGATTGACCTTGGTACCATCAAGTCGATTCTCAACAAATCCGTCACTGCCTGGAAAGACGTACCAGGGTCACATTTGTCCGGAAAATTGGAATTGATTCTTCTCGGAAAGAACTCAGGCGTGAACGAGTTGCTCCGTCAGGGGTTCTTCGATCTTCCTAACGAAATCGTGCCGACAAAATCCGCCTCCAATGAAAAGGAAATTGTACAGTATATAGCGGAGAATCCTCAGGCGCTCGGCATCGTCTCATTTGCTGCGGTGGTCGATCACCCTGCTGGTATTCACAAACTTGGTGTTCAGTCGTCCGATTCTGCAGCCCAGGGACAGTATATCGAGCCAAGTCAATCCAATATTTACGAAATGCTTTACCCGTTGAATTATTCTTTGTATCTTTATGTTTCAGAATCAAAATTAGCTGTAGGATCGGGATTCAGTACATTTGTCATGACGCTTCCAGGTCAGCAAATCATTCAAGATTATGGTCTTGCACCGGAAATTGTTCCAAGCCGGATCATCCAGTTAAAATCGGAGTAAATCATTGATGAATAAGAATCTTTTCGTAATTGTGACAGGTCTGTTACTCACGTCACTTGCCGTTGCCCAGCCCCAGCTTGAACAAGGAAAGGATATGCTGAAGCAAGCCAACTATGCGGAGGCGTTGAGGCTGTTCAGGAATGTTGTACGATTTGAGCCAAAGAATGATCAAGCGTGGTTCTATCTCGGCAAGACATTCTACCTGTCCAAAATGCCGGATTCCGCGATCATTGCAGCAAATAAAGCAAAATCGCTTAACAACGAAAATCCGGACACCTATGTTGTTCTTGGCCAGTCACAACTCGCATTGAAGAATTACACAGAGGCCTTTGCGGTAATACGGGCAGGATTGAAAGCGGTCAAGGACTATGAACCGCTGGTTCGTGTCCTGGGCCAAACTTACCTGGCCATGGATTCAACCGATGCCGCAACCGTGGCGTTTACGAGAGCACAAGATATAAACGGAAACGACCCTGAGGTGTTCGAGGGATTGGGAGATGCCTATGCCAAGACCGGAGTTACGGCTTTGGCCATCATGAATTACAAGAAATCCATTTCGCTCGATTCAACGCAGTCAGATGTATGGTACAGGATAGCGAGGACGTATCAAAAGGACCGGCAATGGAATGAGGCTGCGACTGCCTTCCAACAGGTTATTGCATTAAATCCAGACAATGACGATGCCAGACTCGAACTCGCGGACATGTATTACCGTGCAAAGTTATGGGGATTCGCCGCGAAGTGGTATCAACCGTACATTCAGAAACACCCTGAAGCCAAAGACATCTCTCAGAAATATTTGGATGCGCTGTATGCGAGCCGTCAATACAAAGAAGTGATTCCCGTGGCTCAAAGACTACTGAATTTGGACCCGAAATCCGCCAACTTGATCCGGATGGTCGCCTACTCAAGCGTCGAGACCAAGAGCTACGAAGCTGGCATAACCTACTATATGCAGCTTCAGAAAACCGACACTCTGAAGGTGGATGACTGGAGAAAATTGGCACTTGCCTACTTTCAGACCAAGAAAGATTCCCTCGCCGCAAATGCAATGGAACAAGTACTCAGGGTCGATTCGATGAATACCGCGATGAACTTTGAGGTCGCTGTCATCTATATGCAGATGAAGCAGTGGGCGAAGGCAGCCGTGAATTTCGAAAAGAGGTTCAAGGCTGATACGACCAATTTTAGCGCATTCTACAACTATGCTGCCTGCATGTCCGCATTGGGTGAGTTCGACAACGCCAGCGAAGCCTACAAGAAAGCCATTCCCTTGAAGCCTGAGTATCTTGGTACCTACTTTAATCTTGCTTCATGCTACATGCAGCTGAAAGAATGGAGCAAGGCCGGAGAAACGTATCAAACGTTCATAAAGATTGCCGACACCTCCAAAACAAAGAATAATAAAGAATTGGCGGTTGCCAACAAATTTGTTGGGCTTGTCTATCTCCTGGACAAGAAATACGAAGAGTCAGTCAAGTATGAAAAGAGGGCTATTGACCTTGACGATAAAGACTCTGATTCTCACACCTGGCTTGGTCAGTCGTATCACAACCTTCAGACCAACGACAATTTTCCTAATGCCAGAAAAGACGCCATAAGCGAATATAAGAAGGCTCTAAAAATCAATCCAAATAACAAGGAAGCAAAGAAGCTTCTGGAAATGCTCGAACCACAGTAATTTCTGAAAGGGATCAATGACGAATCAACCGAGCAACCAACCAAAGAAAGAACAGCCACCAACCGGGTTTTATTTGTTGATGGGAACAGTGGGGGCCTGCCTCGCCGCCGTCATCATTTATTTGGCAGTTTCTTACTTCGCTAAATAGCCGAAACAGAACTTACTCATTTCAGGAAGGAAGCACCATGACGAAAACAAAAATTCTCTTGATGCTCTGTATTGCTCCGTTGATCTGGCAGAGTTGTGCCAAGAAAGTCGCGAAGGTCTCTATCAACGAGTGGGATCAGTTCCAGGATCCCTATTTCAAGGTCACGTTCACCTATCCGAAAGGCTGGTACGTTGTGAACGAGCCTGGGAAGATTTCCATTTATAATAGTCAGGAAGCTTCGCAAAAATTCTTTGACCCTACCTCAGAGAACCCTGCCGGAGTTAGGATAGTCATACTCCAAGAGAAGGATACCTTGAATTCGACTCTTGAACAGAATGCAAAAGATTTCAAAGATGACAAAGTTCAATCGGGATTTGACATAAAGGAACCTGTCAACAAGACCATTGAAGGCCTCCGGGCGATGGAAATTGCATACTCCGGATTCTATGACAAGGAGACCAAACTGAGCGGAACGAGGACCTCAGTGTGGAAGGACTCTTCTTTCTACTACCTTACGTATGAGGCGTTCAACGATCTCTATGAGCCCTACAAAGCCGTGTACGACAG
>CAZOIM010000279.1:0-3480 GCA_964579855.1 uncultured Ignavibacteriaceae bacterium
CTTCGCTCGCAGGCGCAGCTTTCATCAAACGTTCGGTATATTCCCCGGTCTCGTGCGGATTCTCGTCGGCGCGCATCACATTGTGCAGCGCAGGAGCTTGTACCTCCTTTGAAACAGGAGCTTTTTGTATCCTTCATTGAAAGGTACAAATTTCTCAATGTGCCAGTCGTTCGTGGTGCTATTGGCCTTATTGATATGCTGTATTTGGGCATTCAGACTCTCAACTGGTCAGGCGAGATCGCGATGATGGATGTTCACGAACAACGTGAAAAGTCGAACGGTAATGGAACGAATGGCCGGCCCTCACCGAAGAAACAGACAAAGATCGGATTGATCCTTTCACTTGTTTTCGCACTAGTTTTCGGTTTGGCAATTTTCTTCGTCGCTCCGCTTCTGATCACCACGAGAGTCTTTCAGCTTGAGCAAAGCGCCTTTGCGTTTAATCTTGTCGCCGGCGCGATACGCATCACGATGCTCTTGGTCTATCTCCTCACTATATCTTTTCTGAAAGATATCAAGAGACTCTTTCAATATCATGGTGGAGAGCACAAGGCAGTGTTTGCATTCGAATTGAAGGATGATTTGAACCCTGGTGTGGTTCAACTTCGCAGCCGGTTCCATCCCCGTTGCGGCACAAGCTTTCTCCTGATTGTGATGTTTGTCGCTATCGTGTCGTTTGCGTTTCTGGACTTTCTTGTCAAGCAGTTCACGGGAACAATGACGCTGCCCATACGACTTGTTACCCACCTTCCGTTTATTCCTGTGGTCGGGGGGCTGTCCTACGAAATTATCCGATGGTCTGCCAGGCATAGTACGACATGGTGGGGAAGAATACTCATCGCACCCGGCTTGTGGTTGCAGCGGATCACCACAAAAGAACCGGACACTTCACAGGTTGAAGTTGCCATTGTTGCGCTCCGCTGCGCTCTGGGACTTGAAGACGCCCAGAATTATCCTTTGAAACCCTCCAAGGTCGAAACGGAAACACCCCTGACTGCTCTTCAGCATCGTTAGTGCCTCTTCCGATGTAATCCCTGGGTGATATCCTCCCAGAATATCTTTCCACATCCCTGATGACAACAAACGTAGGAAGCTATGTTCGACAATCTTGAAAAAGCTATTCAACGATTTGAAGAAGTGCACCAACTCATGAGTGACCCTGCAGTCATCTCTAACCAGACTCGTTTTCGCGATCTTGGCAGAGAATATAAATCACTGGAGCCCATAGTACAATCGTACCAACGATACAAAAAGGCGTCCGCTGAATTCGAGGGAAGCAAGGCGATATTGGAAAGCCCGGGTGATCCTGAAATGAAGTCACTCGCGCAGGAAGAGTATGACAAGCTCAAAATTGAAGTTGCGCGGCTCGAAGAAGAACTTAAGCTCCTTCTCGTCCCCCAGGACCCCAATGATACCAAAAACTTCATCATGGAAATCCGGGCGGGAACAGGCGGAGAAGAGGCTGCCATATTCGCTTCAGACCTCTATCGAATGTACACGCGCTTCGCAGAACGGAAAGGCTGGAAGGCAGAATTGTTGGATTGGAATGAAACGGGCCACGGCGGATTCAAAGAAGTTTCGTTCAGTGTTTCCGGTGAGAATGCATTTGGGCTCATGAAGTTTGAGAGTGGTGTCCACCGCGTTCAGCGAGTTCCGGAAACAGAAGCTCAAGGTCGGGTTCATACTTCGGCAGCTACTGTGGTTGTGCTTGCCGAGGTGGAGGAGGTGGAGATAACCATCAATCCGGCTGATTTACAGATCGATACCTATCGCTCCGGAGGCAAGGGGGGACAAAACGTCAACAAAGTGGAGACTGCAGTACGCATCACTCACAAACCCTCTGGTGTTGTCGTTGCGTGCCAACAGGAGCGCTCCCAGTTTCAGAACCGTGAACGTGCAATGAAAATGCTTCGGGCCAAGTTGTACGAAATGAAGCTTGAAGAGCAGACAAAATCGGTGGCGGCTCAGCGTAAATTCATGGTGGGGAGTGGTGACAGGAGTGACAAGATCCGTACTTATAATTTCCCGCAAAATAGGATGACCGATCACCGAATTGGCCTGACACTGTACAACCTGAATTCGATCATTGACGGTGATCTGGATGAGTTGATTGAAAAACTGAGAGTTGCCGACAAAGCCGAGAGGCTTCACAGCGCAACGGCCGTTCAATAATCATCAAAGCGTCTTACAGAAGCATAAGAGAGTCACTGGCGGTCCTTCTTTGGAATTACGCGTACCCTTCCGAAAAAACCTTTCAAGAGATCTTCGCTTTCTTTGTCACATACGCCGCTGATCACGTGAGGCTGATGATTCAATCGTCTGTCCTGAACTATGTTGAACAGTGTTCCACAAGCTCCGGTTTTGGGATCGAATGCACCGAAGACCAACGTCGGGATGCGTGCCTGAATGATTGCGCCCGCACACATCGGACATGGCTCAAGGGTCACAACGAGGGTACATTCGGCAAGGCGACGTGAATTGAGGTGATTCGCCGCCGCCGTGATGGCAATCATTTCTGCATGGGCGGTCGGATCCTGGAGACGTTCGATTTGATTGTATCCACGCCCGATGATCTTGTTCTCGTGTACCACAATTGCTCCGACTGGGATCTCTTCGTCTTCAAAGGCCTTTTGGGCTTCACGGAGGGCGAGTTGCATCCATTGTTCATTCTTAGTCATTCGCGCACGCCTTATCCCGAAGTGCCGCTCGTACTGAGATTCGAAGACCCTTCCGAAGCAGTTCCGGAAGACGGGAGGGACGTCATCTTGCCGATGAACGCATCAACGCGTTCTGTCTGGTAAGATTGAGTTTCGAAAAAGTCCTTCATCGATCGTATGATTCTTTGGGTCGACTCGTCAATCGCATCGAGCTGCCGAAGTAAATCAGGATTGTCTTTGGCCTGGCGTTTCGATGTGGCCAGTGTGAGCGAAATGATCGCAAGCGGGTTGTTAATATGGTGTTGAAGACTTTTGACAACCTCGTGTAGTGTGTTCAGTTGAGTCTGTTTTAACTCAATTTGCTTTTGCGCTGACATCCGATCACTTTCGCTCCTGTAGAGTTGTCCTCGCACGTCAATAATTTTCACCAGTGCAACAGATAATAACCACATAAAGGGCAATGCATCAAATGTATCGAAGACATCATAAAATGTCGGGATCAGCGATTTTGTTCTTAACAGGTAGTGGACGATGCTGAAAAGGAGATAGGAATAAATGATGAGGCCCGACAGCAGTGCGGGGTATCTCGTAGCCATTTGCTTTATAGGTTCGATGATATTCTTAACAGGTTTCAAATGGTGGACCTCCATAAGAATTTTGAAACGCTCATGCTGAAGTACTGCTCCGTTCCGGACTCGTTTGACAACGCCGGAGCTCGGAGAGGTATTGATTGATGTTGCGCGACACCCACACAGTCGAATGCATAGCCATTAGGAAGACGAACAATCCATTCTGCCCGTTCACTGGCGTAGAGAATTCTGCC
>CAZOIM010000280.1:0-3467 GCA_964579855.1 uncultured Ignavibacteriaceae bacterium
GCACCTTTGGCAAACGAGTACTGGATGGGAACATATTGGATCATTCCGCCGAGAACTCCGTTCTCATCCAGTGCAAGCTTGACGCGCAGACCGTTGTCCTTCATCCGCTGATACCAGATTGCTTTCCGGTTTCCGGCTTCTTTAATCTCATCGGACCAATCCTCCAGACAAACCAGGTACAGAGAAACGTTATGTTCATCCAGGTCGATGATCTTCATGGCATGTTCCTTCTGTATCGTGAAGAATCGATGCTATTCAGGCTCGTGGACGAGATACTCGTGTACTTCAGCTTTGGACATCGTGTTCGCGCTAAAACATTCATAGCCCTGAAGTTTTTGTAGCGCTGTCGCGATGTCGGCAAATTTCTTCAAACACGATCGAAAGACATATGGACCGCAGCTCACGCGATTGACTCCAATATCCTCCAAAATTCTCAAAGGCGCGGCATTTGCTGTCGCAAGAATGTTGATCGGGCCGGCAATCCGTTTACGCAGTTCAAGGACCGTCTCACGATCTCCCGGCCCCACAGGGTAGATACAGTCTGCCCCGGCTTCTCTGTAAGCCTTTGCGCGCACGACTGCCTCTTCAATCCGCGCTTCGTTTGTGGTATACGACTTCGACAAGAAACTATCGGTCCGTGCATTGATCACCAGGTGGATGCCGCGGAGGTTGGCGACTTCTCTTATTTTCGCGATGCGCCTGCATTGCGTCTCAATTGACCTTAGCGCATCTCCTTCCACAATGCTGTCCTCGATGTTAATGCCGGCAACGCCTGAACGAATGACTTGTTCTATCGTTTCACCCAGGGTCGTCAAGGTCTTTCCATAACCGGATTCGATATCTGCCGTCACCGGAACATCGACGCTCCGGGCGATCCGTGAAAGAGTTTCGATCAGCGTCGATCGCCTAATCTGCTCGCCGTCTTCATAGCCAAGTGACGCCGAGATGGCTGCGCTGGCTGTTGCGACGGCAGGATAGCCTTGCGATTCGAGAATCCTCGCACCAATAGGATCCCAAATGTTCGGTAAAATCAGAAGCTTTCCATTTGTATGGAGTGCAAGCAGCATTTCTGCTTTGCGTCGCAGCGATTGCTTGTTCATTCTTATCCCTTCATCCCATTCTTTCCGTCAACGCAAAGAGTTCACTCAATGATTGGACAATACAATTCCAGAACCAGTCCAACGGGGTCATCCGGACTTGAAATGATCTTCTCGAGAGCCTGGTGTTGTCCGAAACGGTAATTGTGCGATTTACACCATGCCGTCAACGATTGCCAGGCTGCAGGTATCTTTTCCGGATTTCCTTGTGCCTCACACTGCAGCACGGCATAGCTGCCACCCATAAATTCGACTACCCGTATTTCTCCCTCAGGAATTGTCTCGGAATCCACTTTCATCCAAAATTCGTAGCCGTATTTTGGAATTCCAGGAGAGGGATTAGGATTGTTGAATCCGAAAATCGGATGTTTGATTTTGTCATCCAGAAAACCCAGCGGTTTCGCCCAAATGGCGAGCTTTTGCCACGCCTGCTCCTCCGGATTTGTGCCAAATCCATATGCGCTGGCAACTCTCATCGGATTTAGCGTCACGATCTGAACATTAAGTTCACTCATACTTGTTCCTTGGATAATGTGTCAGCTTAGACTTCTCACCAGTCGAAAAAGAAACTCAGACAAGTTTGTTTGCCAAATTCAAGGTCTGCTCCTGAATCCAGGACTTCGGTCTGGCGATGAAATTCAAAACGTTCCAAACCTAAGGACAAGCATCCCCGAAGGTCCGCTGAGATCGGCATCGCTTGTAATAGCATTCTGCACGCCACTAACCCATCGGTAGTTTGCACCCGCCGAAATCCGGAAGAACTCCGTGACATTAAGGTTGATCTGGATATTCGGTTCCAAAACGAAGAACTGATCCATCGAGCGATTCACATCAAACATGTCCTGGTTCTTGAATCCCACACTTCCGCCTCCAACAAGCGCTCCAAAAGTCAAATGGACGACTTCGTCGCTGGATGCGATGTATTCAATGTACAGTCCGCCATAACCGACACTGAGGTACCGGGATCCGAAGAATGGGTCCGGATACTTTGTGTCCACATCGGTGACGAGACCATAACCGCCTCCACCAAGAACAATCGTATGGTTGATGATCCATCCCCCGACGCCCCCAACAAGAACAGCGCTTTGTTTGTTGATCTGGGTTACCTGCAGAACGGGCCCCCCGTATCCGCCGCTCTCAATATCGCCGCTGATGAGTGTCTTTTCCTGGGCGAGGATCGGTAGTGTCATAAACACCAACGCCGACCAAAGAAGTAGTGTTTTCATGGTGACCTCTTTCTTTTGTGAGACGATTCGTTGATGAAGACATACTCTTCAAGATAATTCCGCAAAGTGTATTTTTACGTGGGGTGACAATGCTTCTGGTCATAACATCCTTGAAACGCAAAAGCCTCTGTTCTCGTCTAGCGAAAACCAGAGGCCTCTCCAAATCTCTCTGCCGCAATCATATCTCCAAGCCTGCTGGCTTGTTCGTCGTTCATCGTTCGAATCCATACTATTCGAGGCAAGATTCGACTGGTGAAGACGAAGCAGCGAAACATGTTCGTACTAACTTAAGATTCTAAGAGAAGACTAGCAAGCAACGAGGGCTTGAAGAACGGATGGACCTTGAATAGTTGATGGAACTCACGTCGGAGGGCAGCCTTCTCGATTTTGGGAAGCAGCAGAATCACAGTTGGGTAAGAAAGAATGCCCCCAACAATGTCAACGCGACTCCGTACCATCGTTCCAGGTTCTTTGGTTTGCTTCGAATGGCCACTCTTGCTCCGAGATAGGAGAAGGGGACTGAGCCCAGCGCGATGAGTCCAGTTATTGTCCAACTAATGTGCCCGAGGTATGCATGCACGAATGTCCCGGGCAGAGCGAGAACCACAGACACCGCGAGTGAACACGCGAACGCCTTCTTGATCGGTTGTTTTAGAAATCGTGCGAAGCTTGGTGCAAGCAGAAATCCACCCGCATTCGCAAGGAGCCCCGAGATCATTCCAACGCCGAAAGCGACGAGGACAAGTTTCACCTTCCAATTTTCGGGGCGTGTCTCGATGGATACTTCAGGATTCGAATTATCGGATTTCCTTTCTCTCGGAGAAAGAATGAAGGATAGCCCGAAGCCGAGGACCATCAAGCCTGTTGCGATCAATAGAGGTGTCGCGCCGGTAAACATTGTGAGATACGATCCAAGAATGGTGGATGGTATCCCAATTGCAACGCTCCATCGAACGATCTGCCAGTCGATGAGATTCGATCGCCAGTAGGCAGCCGAAGCGATGAAGGTCCCCGGGACCGTCGCTGGCAACGGTGAAGCGACGGCAATAAATCCGGGAATACCGATGAGACTCAACATCGGGGTCGCAATGGCACTTCCGCCTTTGCCGAACAGTCCGCCGAGAAATCCGATGATGATGCCGAT
>CAZOIM010000281.1:0-3463 GCA_964579855.1 uncultured Ignavibacteriaceae bacterium
ATGTCCTTGAGTCCCTCCTCTCCATCCGCGTCCGATGGAAGTCCATCGATAATGCATCGGCTAAAGCCGTCCATTTGAGCAGCTTGCTGATTCATTGGAGGAAACGATAGCTTCCCGGCATTCATCGATCCGCTGATGCCGTTGTAATAAAAAGCAGGCTCAAGTTCAAACCGGCCTTTCTCCGAGGTGAGCCTCAGATAATTTGCTTGACGATTGTACGAACACATTGCTGTTGCCGTAATGCCGCCGGGAAAATCGAACTGCATCCGCATCGTCTCTTCTACTTGCGCAAATTTCACCAGATCTGTTTTTTCCTCAACCGCCATAACTGAAACGGGCTCGACACCGGAGCAGTACCTCGAGGCTTGGATGCAATAAATTCCCAGATCCATCACCGATCCTCCGCCGGCGAGCGATTTCTTCAAACGCCACTGAGCCGGATCTCCAATATGAAACGCAAACGCTGAGTCCACTGCCTGAAGCCGCCCAGCCCCCGACGTTCGGAATTTCATCGCTGCACGGTGGTATGGATCGAAATGGAGACGGTAGCCGATAAAAAGACGGACACCGGACTTCTCGCATTGGTCGATCATTTCATGGCATTCTTTCACAGAGACAGCCATCGGCTTTTCACAGATCACATGTTTGCCGGCTTTCGCTGCTCGGATGGTGTACTCATGATGCATCGAGTTTGGAAGGACAACATAAACGACATCGACGGCATCGTTGTCGGCAATCGCGTCGAAATTACCATAGTTGTAGATGTTTTTGTCCGGTATCTTGTGGCGTTCCTGCCACTGTACAGCTTTTTCCGACGTCCCTGTGACAATTGCTGCAAGCTCGCAGTTCTGCGTCTCCATCAACGCCGGAGCAAGTTCATATGTGGAATAATTGCCGAGCCCGACGAGTGCGATTCCCAATTTCCTGCCCGGCCGGGATGCGATGGCTTTCTGCCATCGCGGAAAACGAGGCAACAGGAGTACTCCCGCCCCCGTTCCCAATTGCATAATGAATTGACGTCGCGAAAAGTTCTTCATTTGTATCCCATCATTTTTAGATTACAGCATAGCTCGATGTAACCCCGCGAACAGGTTCTTGCATACGCTCGTCATATCGTTTTCTATTACTGAGCGATCGTCTTTATTTCGATTGCTTTGGTTCTTGGGTCACTCGCTTCAGCATCAGTTCCATGGCTTCTCCTCCAGGCATTCCGGGTACCTTCATTGCAATGGAGTCGCCCATCGCTGTGCATTGATGACTAATTGTCATCTCGCCGGCATTTACATCGAAAGAGAACGACTTGCCGTCTATCTTTCCTTTGGATATCGGCATTTCCCCCATAGGACCCTCAACCGTCCCCCCCAGACTGTCTCCATTTGCTTTGAAATTAAACACCAGATCCATCGGACCATTTGGTGTCTGCATTTGGCCTTTCCATTTGCCGTTAATATCTTGCGCAAATGCAACACTTGCGGTCAGAAGTGCTACGACGACAAAACACAGCGAACGTACCATGGTTTTTCCTTTCACATATTATGAACGTGAATAAATTCCTGCGGTGTGCCTACCTTTTTCAAGGCGACACTGTCTTGATAACAAATCCGCCGCAAGGTTGTAGCATCAGTTGAATTGGTTTCGACAAGTCTACCTTCCGTTCGATGAAATCTTTCCCGGTATCCGAATCACCGATCAATACTCCTTTCGACGCAGTACTGACAAAGGGAACCTGGAGCGTTATCGTGCGCGGAGAGTTCTCGCCGTTAATACCAGCGATGTACCACACTCCTCCTGTCTTCCTCGCCATGACAACATATTTACCCGGATACCCGTCGATGAATTTGACGTCATCCCACTTATCGGGAAGTGAGCTCATGTATTTCTGAACAAAGTCCTTTTGGGCCGCCATGCCCGCCGGTGTCTCGGCGATATGCTGGATCCCCGAAGTAAAGATGACCGACAAAGCTATCTCAAAACCTCCGGTGGTTCTTCGTTTCTCATTCGGTATACCAGAGAAGTTGACGGGCGTGAAATCCATCGGGTCGAACAGGTTTCGAGTGAACGGTATGACCGCGCAGTGAGAAGGTTGGTTATCAGCGAAGTATTGCCCGAAGGTGACATATTCCTCACCTCGTATCGCTTCCATACTCACCAAATTGGGATAGGTTCTCGACCAACCTCGAGGAAACGTGGCGCCGTGGAAGTTGACGGCAAGTGAATAGTGTGCCGCGTCTTTCAAAATGTCGATATAGTAGTGGATCATCGATTGCCCGTCCCCGCCGAAGAAATCCACCTTCACACCGCTTACACCCATCTCTTTCAGCTTCTGGAACTCAGCGCGCCTCGTTTTTTCGGTGAGGAGCTTGTCGCGGGGCGTCATAGTCGTCGTGTTCCAATCACCAGCGGAATTATACCATAAGAGTATTTTGACATTCTTTGTTTTCGCGTAATCCACCAATTGCCCCACTTTCTCATATCCGATTTGCGTATCCCACATCGCGTCGATCAGACAAAACTTCCAATGCATCGAAGCCGCAAAATCGATGAATTGGCGCTGAGTTTGATATTCAGTCGCGCTGTCTTTGAGAATGACCCAACTCCACGACGAGACTCCAGGTTGAAGCCATGAAGAAACGTCGTATTGGGCGGGAGTGGCCAAATCCGTTTCAATCGTCGATTCAACAAGATCCGCGAGGTTATCGGTTATGGCGATGATACGCCACGGCGTGTACCACGGCAACTTCGATTGGGGTAATACCGCTCCTCCAGATTTAGTTTCCTGCGGTTCAGGAAATTGTATGGCGTACTCACCATCAGGAGAAAACTGACTTAGTCGAGACCCGCAATAATTGGCGTCCAGCGCTGTCTCAGTAATACTCATCCAATATTTGCCAAAATGAAAAAGTGACGGCATAACCCATCCGGCTTGATTCGGCGCGATGGTGCCGACCGGTATGTCCATTTGATAATAATTCTCATACGATGGTGAAGCGAAGCTCCATCCTACTCGCGCATCGTCACACGGCTGCAGGAAGGCCTTTGCTGAGGGATCAAAGTGAAACGAGGTTACTTCCTTGAAAATTGTCAGTGTCGTATCCGATTCTCCCGGCAAATGATATCTGAACGCAGCCCCATCGTTCGACACCTGGAAAATGATCTCCAACTTTTTCGCTGCTGCATTCCTGAACGAGAACACCCGTTTGTTGCCAGAGTAGCTGCACAGCAATCTCTTTCCGTGCAACAAAGTGTACTTATCTGTAACGGATTCGACGTCTGACACTGCGTCGAGCGTAAGATCGGACGAAAAATCTCCATCGCTACGGACTATACCCAATTTCGATTGTCTCAGGACCGTTGTGCCGGAATGAACGACGGAATAGGCAGGCTCACCGTTCTGAGTAAGCCAAACGGTGACCGCAAGTCTTGAGTCAGGGCTTGAAATTACGTACCGGTCAGAGCATATAGC
>CAZOIM010000282.1:0-3376 GCA_964579855.1 uncultured Ignavibacteriaceae bacterium
ACTCTGTGCCCAACATGGTCGATCTGCCGACGAGGGAAAGCAGTTCTTTCTCGAATTCGCCGCCAAACAGATGGCGGTCTTTCGCGGCTTGGGTTATCGTGGCGCCTATCTCGGTGGCGTTCACGACGTCACTTCCATTGAACGAATCCTCGAAATCGAACACTCGTTTTCTCCCGATGATTGGAAACAATTTGCACGAGAGATGCGATTTTCAAGACCCGGTGAATACTACCACTTTGCAGAAGACCCAATCACCGGACTCTCGGTGGAAACCAGCATGACAGGCCGGGCCGTCGTAAAATCGAAGCATTCGGGGCTGACATACGCTCTTTCGAAGATGACCCATGATTTGATGTTCACCCCTGGAACGACGTTATCGAAACTTGGAGCTAAAACTTGCAGCAGTTCACACGATCCTTCGCAGGGGCCAGCCGCAATGCGATTCATCGAAGAAGTGAGCAAATCTGTGTTGTTCGACTGCAAAGATTGCGGCGACTGCTCGCTGCCGGACATTGCTTTCTTGTGCCCCGAATCTCAATGCGCCAAGAATCAGCGCAATGGACCATGCGGTGGCACGCACGACGGTCATTGCGAAGTATCTGGATTCGGTGACTGCATTTGGCTCCGTGCTTATGAACGTTTGAAACACGACGGGAAAGAGCATACCTTGCTTGAGAATTCTCCCGTTCTTCAAAACCAGGGACTGCGTGGAACTTCTTCCTGGGCGAACAACTGGCTGGGTCGCGATCATGCGACGAACCAAACATCCAAGAAAACGCAAAAGTGAAGCTTATGGAAACGAAGAGGCTTAGACTGGTAGGGGACTTGATTAATAACGCATATGCCCGGGCCCGAAAAGCATTCCGGGAGAAGGACGTGAAAGGCTACCAAAATCTTGCAATATCTCAGGCCAATTTGGGTGTGGAATTTCTCGATGTGAACCTGGATGGTACGCAGCAAATCCAGGTCAGGGCGCAGGAGATGCTGGCCTTCTTGCCCGATGTTGTCCACGCCCTCCAGGAAGCAACGCCTTTGCCCCTCTGCTTTGATAATCCCTCTGTCGACTACCAAAGAGTTGCGCTTCAACATTATGATCGGAAGAGAAGCGGTCCGCCAATTGTGGATTCGATAGCGGCTTCCCGGGAACATCTCGACGAAATGATCGAGCTCGTCAAAGAATATGATACCTATGTGGTCGCGATGGTATCAGAACGATTCGTCGAAGGAGGAACGGCCCAATGTTTCAATCCACAAGACGTACACGCTGCGGCAAAATACTTTGTTGAACTCCTTGCGACGAAAGCCGGGCGAACGAATGATAAGATAATTATCGATCCGGGGCTCGCACCGGTCGGGGCTGACACATACGGTATCGTCAATACCGGGCTTGATGCAATGCGTCTGATACGGGAAGATCCGGACCTCAAGGGAGTACACATCACTGTCGGACTCTCAAACTTTGCGTGGGGAACTCCCAAAGAGGTTCGGCACGATTTGGAAAGGGCCTACCTGACGATCGCGACAAAGGCCGGCCTGGATTTTCCAATCGTCAACCCAGAAATGAATCCAACGCCTCTGCCCGATGATCACAAGATGGTGGGATTGCTCCAGCACGCTTTGGACGAGGGAAGACCTCTGGAAGGAGAAAGCAGAGAAACTGCGGGATTTCGTCAAGCGGAGGCGGTTATGGGAACATGGTCTCAGCTTGAGAGAAGTGATCCCCAGAACTAAATGGTTTTGATTATTGAACTCAGATTTGGATAGATCTTTTTGTAAGCAATGAATCGGTTCTCATAAATCGTTTGGTGTCGTCGATTAGGTCGAGTGGTTTTCTTGATACATGACATTGCTTCGGCTGCTGCGTTGAATGTCCGATACCAACCTACCCCGACGGCAGAAGCCATCGCCGCCCCCAAAGCGGAAGCTTCGGTGTTTTTCGGAATACAAACATCTCTACCTGTCGCATCAGCCAAAATGTGGCACCACAGCGCATTGGTTGCGCCGCCGCCGATGGCCACAAATTCCTTCACGGCAATTCCGCTATTCCTCTCAACTGCTTCGATCGCAAGTCGTTGCTCAAACGCGATTCCTTCCAGGATTGACCGATACATATGCCCACGCACTTGGGCGGATGTCAGACCAACAAAAGCACCACGCGCGTTTGGGTCCCAATAGGGATTCATCGCTCCGCAAATGTATGGAAGAAACAACAGACCATCGCTTCCGGCGGAAACCGATCGTGCTTCTCGCTCCAGCACTCGATAGATATCCGTTTGAGTCAATGGGTCAATGTTCAAAATCTGTCGCACGAACCAGTCGAGTGCAAAGGTGCCGCTTCTCAGGCTGCATTCATAATAATACCCTCGATCGGAACAGCTGCACATTGTTCGGAAGGCCTTGTTGGTTCTGTACTGCCTTCCGTAAACGCCCGCTACGACGGCGGTACCAAGGTTGAGATAAGCTCGCTCAGGACTTAGCGCATTTGTTCCCAGTCCTGCCGCCTGTCCGTCACCGCCACCGGCGACCACCAACGTATCGACGCAGAGTCCTGTAACCCTTGCGGCATCAACGGAGACGTTCCCCAGAATCGTCCCGGGAGAGAATATTTGCGGAAATTGATCTATTGATAATTTCAGGGCTGCCAGAATAGGATTCGACCATTGTTTTCGCTGCAAATCGAATGCACCAAAGGGATCTGCACTTGCCCAACTGGTCTTGAAGGAATCCGTAAGCTTCCAAACAATGTATGCATGGACATCACAAATCTTGTCGATCTTTCGGTACAGTCTGGATTCATGCCTCTTCATCCAGGCGAGCCGGTATACGACTGGCGCATAATCGGGCGGTTTTCCCGTGATTCGATGGATTCTCTCTCTGCCAATCTTCGCAGAAAAAGGTTCAACCTCGTCTTTGCATCGTTCGTCCAGCCAGACAATCGCGGGTCTGAGGGCTTTGCCATTTTCGTCGAGAGGAACAAAAGTCTCCCGTTGGTTGGAAACACCGATGGCGGATATATCCTCTGGCGGAATCTGGCGGGTAAGCGTTCTTAATGCTTGTCGAGTGGATAACCACCAGTCGTCGGAGTTTTGTTCGTAATAACGAGGTTGGGGAGACGAAAGAGGAATCGCTACACGGGCCTGCGCTACGATCGCTCCACGGTGGTCAAACGCAATGGCTTTTGTTGCAGTGGTGCTACAATCCAGACCGACCACGAATTTTTCACTTTTCTTGTGGCGAGCGGGATTCATGGTGATAGTATCGAATTATTCGAGAGAAATCATTGCTTTCATGACACCGTCTCCATATCGGGCCACGAGATCAAATGCCTTTTGCGTTTCATCCAAACGGAAGCGGTGCGTCGACATCGAATCCGTTT
>CAZOIM010000283.1:0-3375 GCA_964579855.1 uncultured Ignavibacteriaceae bacterium
AATGTCTGATAGTAAATTCTCTGCCGGCGCCAACGTTTACAAGTTTGTTTTCATAGTCGTTGGATAGCTTCAAAAGAATACTAACAAAATCATCGATGAAGACCAATTCTCTCTTCTGATTTCCATCTCCCCAAAGCACAACCTGTTCTCCAAAGAGTTTTCCTCGGATAATTTTTCGCATCAAATCAAAAATAAAATGCATTTGGCGCCCATCCAGGTGATAACCTGGACCATACAACGTTGACGGGACTGCCGTCACAGAACGCAGTCCATACTGACGGTTCAAGGCAAGTTGCCCTATGTAGAGCATTCGTTTCGTCATCGCATACGTGTAGAGGCTCTCGATCGGGGTGCCGACGAGGTAATTTTCTTCTTTCAGCTCAAGCTTGGGATCGTAGGAACAGCTGGTGCCGATACTTATGAACTTGGCCTGGGACTGATCATGCTGCCACCAGGCAAGAACATTCGTATTAATTTGCTGATTTATGATCCATTGTTCCCCTGGATGGTACAGACAGAAGTCGCCCGCCTGAGTCCAGGCTGCAAGATGAAAGATCTGATCATACTTCTGTTCGTTGAACGCAAGCAATGAACCTGCGTGTGTCAGATCGCAGTTCTTTGAATTGAGTTGAACGACGTTGTGGTTAAGTGTTTTGAGCCGCGAGCAGAGTGTCGTGCCTAGAAAACCGGTTGCTCCTGTTACCAAAATGTTCATTCTTCAAATATCCTTTGGATTAACGGGAAAATAGAATTCCACGCCTTTCTTCAACAATGGTTGATTGTTGGCGAGGATTTCGTTCTTGAAATTCCAGGCAAGAACGTAGTAAATGTCAGGAGGTTGCGGAAGTTCTTTTTCGATCCTAATGGGAATGTGCATCCCCGGTGAGAACAATCCGCGTCGCAATTCATTCTTTTCAACCAAACAATCAAGGTATTGGGTACCAATGCCGAAATAATTGAGAAGTGTATTTCCCTTGGCCGGTGCCCCCATGCCAAAAATGCGTTTGCCTTGATTGCGCGCCGATTCGAGGAACCTCAAATTATCCGATTTCATGACCTTGATGCGATCAGCAAATGTTTTGTAGGTCGATAGTAGGTTGCTGCCATCGTCGATTTCAGCCTGAAGCATTTCTCTCAAACGCTCCGAAGTCTCACGCCTTCCTTTATGGGTAACAAAGGCAATCATGGAACCGCCGTGGATGGGGGCAAGACGGGCATCGAACATCGCGAGTCCGTGGCGATTCAGCAAAGTCTCGATTGTCTGAAGATTGTAATAGAGCAAATGTTCGTGATAGATCTGATCGAAGGCAGAATTCTCTACGATGCGCTTCATGTACAAGAACTGAACGATAAAGACTCCATCCTCATGCAGCGCCTCACGAATCCCCTCTGTGACTGAATGGAGTTCTTCAAGGTGAAAGAAGACTCCGGCCGCATTGATCAAATGGAATTTGCGATTGAGCCGATGGACCAGGTCTTTGTTGAAGAACGCATCAATAGTATGAATGCCTGCTGTCTTGGCGATCTCGGAAGGCGTTTTTGAAGACTCAACCCCGAGCACGTCATAACCCAATGCTTTGAAATGCTTCAATTGGGTGCCATCGTTGGATCCGATATCCAGCACACTCTTATCCATGAAAACGCCGGCAAAACGGGCATCGGCTTCTTCCGCAATGGCCTTGAAGTGATCGCTCAGAGATCTTGTGGTTCCTGAAAGGTAGGTGTGATCACTGAACATGACTTCTTTTGGAACAGTGTAATCGAGTTGGGCGGCGGCGCAGCCGTGACAGTAGACCACTCGGAGGGGATAAAATGGTTCCTTGCCTACTTGGTCCTTGCTCAGAAAATTATTGCACCACGGCTGGAGACCAAGGTCGATTGCCAGTTCCAGGTCGGCAGAATCGCAGATGCGGCATTTCATACGAGTGTCTCAATTTCTCTTGTGACGTGAATCCTCAATACTCCGAAAGAATATCCGTGAACGAGAATTTCAACAAATACTGCAATAAAGGCCGCGGCGATCAATCCATATTTTGGAATAAGGAAGAGATTCAGGCCTACACTGGATACCGCTCCGAGAAGCGATGCCAGTACGAAGTGCGTATCAAGTCCAACAGCGGCCAATCCCCAGGCATAAATCTGACCGACAAAAACTACGAGTCGACCAACGACGAGAATCTGAAAAATCAGTACACCTTCCGTAAATTCTTTTCCAAGCAGCACGTGATATGCCAGGGGAGCAAAGAAGAAAAGGATGATCGTGAGTGGGCCCCCGATGGCGAGGAAGATCAAAAGGAGGCGGGTCTGTTGCTTCCACATGATGCGGAGCCCTTGCTTCTTCCAGATGACCAAACGTGCCAGCAAGAGACTGTTGATGCTATTGAATAGAAGTTCAACACCAGCAGCCATAAGAAATGCCGATCTGAATATTCCTGCCTGACGTGTTCCCAAAAGGCCTGCAATAAGAGGGATTTGAAACGTACTGTAAAAGAAAACTATTATGGCAAGCGCCCAGTATCGCCAGGATTCCCTGAGGAGGGCTCGAAGGTGCTCGAACGACAGTGTTCCGAGAGGCCAGCGTGTGAATATGTGACGATAGGCCGCCCAAGATATGATGGCGGTAATCAGGCCAACGATTGAGATCACGATGAGGTCGGCGCCCAAGAACATCCCAGGATGGAAAAAGGCGAAATAGAGAGTGGCAGAAAGAATGGTTCCGACTGTGACGATTGCATTCTGGATAGGAAGACGTTCCAATCCTTGAAAGACGAAGGCGATTCCTGTTGCGCCAAATAAGATGATCGGAACTCCAAGCAACCACGCAAACCGCTCCGATGCCGGAGCGAAAAGAGCTGCACCGATAGTCCAAAGGATCAGGATCACAAATGCAACAACCAGCCTTGCATAGGTTATGCTTGAAGTCAGCGGAATGCTCTGTGTGTGGTCAGAGGCTATTTTGCGAACGGCGACCGTATCAAAACCACCGTTGTAAGCAAGTCCAACTTGCTGCGCGGATGCTTGAATGAGTGCCGATGTCCCGAGATATGTCGGCCCAAGGCATCTCGCGGCATACGCAGTGCCAAAGAAAGCGATTCCGCGTGAGGTCAAATTGAGAACCAGCAACCAGGCTGCGTCGTGAGCGAATTTCGATTGTCGTAGCGAGTCGATCAGCCGTGCAACTCCGGGCAGGCGAAGTCTGTATTCAGTAAGGATTGTCACGTTGCGTCTTCGCTTGTAGAAAAAATAGTCTCGACACCTGGCGCATTCGTTTTTATCTGAAGGAAATAGTTGTTCGGAATGTTCTTCTTGATTTGCGCGTGTTTCTCGGGAGGCGCAAAAAGGAGGAGAAAGCCGCCGCCTCCCGCACCGAGTAGC
>CAZOIM010000284.1:0-3365 GCA_964579855.1 uncultured Ignavibacteriaceae bacterium
TCCGGGACAAAGGGACATCTTTGTCGTACCCTCGTTTGCAAAACAACTCGCCGAAGGGTCAAGTAAAGGATTGAAGAAAATCGAGGTCGTGACCGGTGATCTGGACATCATAAGAGATTTCACAGACGTGCGTGATGTGGTAAGGGCTTATTATTTGCTTCTAAAGAAGGGAAAGAAGGGCGAAATCTACAATGTCTGTAGTGGGCGAGGAACAACGCTCTCTGAAATCCTAAAAATCATGAGCGATCTCTCGGGCGTGGAAGTTGAACGAAAAGTCGATCCAAACCTTGTCCGGCCTCAAGACAATCGAGTCATCATCGGGTCAAACATGAAGATTCAGAATGAGGTTGGATGGAAACCCGAGATTCCTTTGGAGAGGGCGTTGGGGGATGTTGTGAAAGACTGGAAGGGAAGAATAATGGAGCGTTGACGATTCGCTCGACGTCTGTTCTCAAGTCAATTTTGAGAAAATCGTCAAATATCGTTGTAACAGTAGTCGACTTCCTGAATGAGGATATGCCTTGAATTATCAAAATTCTTTATGTATTTTGATATTTCCAACTGTGGAAGAGAGTGGGTCGAGGTTGATGCTGTTTTCGCACAACCTCTTTTTTTTTCAAAATTTAGACCATTGGTCATTGCAAGGTGATGAGATTCAACTACTTACATAACTGGGTGAATACGACAGCCCGTTTGATGGGGACAAAAATACTGAGAAGGCAGTTTCGTCTGTTGTCAACAAGAAACATAGCGCTGGCATTCCTGTTTCTTGCCTTTTCGCCTTTTGTTTCCAGTCTGCATTCTCAAGATCGTGCCCAAGTTGAGTCTGCTGTTCGAAACATGTCTCCAGAGGAGATCGATCGTAGGTTGAAGAACCTTGGCATGACGAGAGATGAGGCCATACAAAGGGCGAAAGAGAACGGGATTAATGTTGAGGATTACCTCAGTCGTTTCCAAGCATTTGAACCTTCTGCATCGGATACCACATTCAAGACGTTTGGAAAGTTCGATACTTCGCTCTTCCGTGCAGCGAAATATGATTCCCTCCGCAGGAGAATTGTTGTTCCTGTACGAGGATTTTCAAACAGACTCGGTCCTGACAGCCTTCTCCAACCCTATGGGTTTGATGTCTTCCAGTACCCATCGTCCACTTTTGAACCATCGTTAAACGTTACGACTCCGCAATCCTACGTGCTGGGACCGGGCGATGAAATCGTCATCTCTGTTTGGGGAGATACGAAACTCAACTATCAGCTCCCTGTCAATAGAGAAGGAAATCTTGTCATTCCGGAGATTGGTCCGGTAGCGGCAAACGGGATGACAGTCCAGCAATTCCGGGAAAAGCTCCTAAGAAGAATGACCCAGGCATACTCTGGTTTGAGGAATGGTGCTTCAGGTGCAAGCACGTTTCTTGATATTGCGTTGGGCAGGTTGAGGACCATTCAGGTTTTTGTGCTGGGCGAAGTGGTAAAACCGGGCGGATATACCATTTCTTCAATGTCGACATCATTTCACGCAGTGTATTTAGCCGGCGGACCCACAATTAATGGCACCCTTCGCAATATTCAGGTTATCCGACCGAGCGAAAAGATTCCCGACATCGATTTATATGACTATCTCGTTCGTGGAGATAGAACAAAGGATGTGCGTTTGCAGGATGGCGATGTTGTTCTGGTGAAGTCGGCAGGAAAGAGAGTTGCGGTAGTAGGGCGGATCGCACGTCCGGCTATTTATGAAATACGGGACAAAGAGACCCTCGGAGACGCTGCAAGTCTTGCGGGAGGATTGCTGTTTGATTCCTATTTTGAACGAGTACATATCGAGCGCATTATTCCGTTCGATCAGCGAAGCAAGTATGCAAGGAACGTCCTGGATCTCGATGTTGAATTTACGTCCGTTGAAGATCTTCGCAAGAGCAACACCCCGCTTGAAGATGGGGACATTGTGACTTTTCGGAAGATCTCGGATCTTCCTGAAAACAAGGTCACCATCCTGGGCAATGTGCAAAAGCCTGGAACGTTTGAGTTGAAGAAAGATATGCGGGTGAAAGATCTGATACTCTTGGCTGACAGTCTCAAACGAAACACATTTTCTGAACGAGGGACTCTCTTCAGGCTGCTTTCCAATTTGAGAAGGGAAGTCTATTCGTTCAATCCCAGACTCGCACTTGCCAATGACCAGGTGAATAATCTCGTGTTGAAAAATGAGGACAGTCTCGTCGTTTACGAAGAAAGTCAATTCTTTCCCCAACAAATTGTGACTATTGCCGGAGCCGTTCGCAAACCAGGGACTTATCCTCGGTATGATAAGTTCACGGTTGGAGATTTGGCAGTACTTGCCGGTGGAATCACTGAATCTGCTTCTTTGGAAGGGTGGGAAGTCGCCCGCATTGAGACAACCCAAGTGGGCGTATTTAGCAAGATATTCAAGTTTAACGTGGATGAGAACTACTGGAATAATGAGGGCCCGACTAAATTTGAACTTCGAGACTTTGATCAGTTAAACGTCCCGTTCAACCCAAAATTCACGCCTCAAAGGAGTGTGACGGTTGCTGGATATGTAATGTATCCCGGCACCTACACGATCAAAAGCGAACAGGAAAAAGTAGATGATATGATCACGCGAGCGGGCGGATTGAAACCGGGTTACTATCTTGAAGCGTCCAGACTCACGAGAAAAAGGAACGGAGCTGGTCTCGTTCCGATTGATTTTGTATCCGTTCAGGCCAATCCGAAATCAGTTGAAAATATTAGCGTTGTCGATGGCGATTCGATCTACATTGCGAACAAAGATAACGTTGTTTATGTCCGAGGAGAAGTGTTTGTTCCTTCTGCTGTTGTGTACAAGAAGGGGGCAAGTTTAGCATATTACATCAACCAGGCTGGAGGGTATCGCGAAGAAGCGGACGAAGGAAAGACAGTGGTGAGCCTGCCGGACGGAAGAAAATGGGAGAAGGGGTGGTTCTTTTTTCCCAATCCGGATATCCTTGGTGGCAGTACTATTCTCGTTCCAAGAAAGATTGAAAAGCCCGACAATACACTTCAGGTTATAAGCAGTCTCGCTACCATCTTAGCAAGCTTGGCAGCAATAACTGTGGCTTTGGTCCAGGTCACGAAATAGTCCTGTTCAAGCATCGCAGTTTCAATAATACGTAATCATCCATTTCTGACACCAAAGCTTATCCCTTGACAATTCCTGATTCAACAGAAGCAATTCAGCGTTCCCAGACCCCCACAGGCTCCCGAATTGACCTCATTGAGGCGATGGGAATTCTTTGGCAAAAATGGAAGTTACTCGCCTATATCGTCGGCGCGTTCACTGCAGTTTCGATCTTTGTTAGTCTGATACTTTCCCCCCTCTACAGG
>CAZOIM010000285.1:0-3331 GCA_964579855.1 uncultured Ignavibacteriaceae bacterium
CAATAAACCACGGTGCATCGTCGACGATGATTCATTTCGTGATAACGCGGAGACTACGAAAGGATTGAATTTCCCCATTACAACTTGATGAATTGTTGAGATGAGACCCCGGGGGAGCGGTATAAAAATAGTGAGTTCACGATCGAGAATCAACAAACAAAAAAAAAGCCATCCCCAAATTCGAGAGATGGCTTGGCGACTCACACTTTTGGAAGAGCTAAGTTTTTTTTCTTTCCAGGAATTGAGAATAGATCGAGGATGCCGCCAGTAGTTTCACAATGTCCCACGCGGAAAAAATAAGAAAGCCTGCTTCGATGGAGTGTGACCAATTGTGGAAGTAAACAAAGTTCAATTGCACTGTACCGAAGGTGAAGATAGTCATCAATCCCAGGAACATCGAGAAAAGAATGAACAATCGTTTTTGGTTAATTGACACTAGATAGCCGATCACGAAGGCAGCCACTGGAAAAGCAAGTAGATAACCGCCCGAAGGACCGAGAATGCTATGCAAACCAAATGCTCCCCCGGCAAACACAGGCAGTCCCAGGGCACCAAGTCCGAGGTACAGGCTCATGCTCAGGAACCCATCACGTTTTCCAAGAAATGCACCAGAAAGTAATACAAACAATGTCTGAAGCGTCAAGGGAACAGGGCTTAATGGAATCTCAATCTGTGCGCTTATCGCCGTCAAGACGGTAAATGTTACGATCCACAAAACTCTCGTAATCGAATGGACGCCCGCAATGCCTGTGTACTTTGCGAGAATGGCGTTCTTCACATCTTGCATAGACTCTCCTTTTCTGTTTCGTTGAAGCCATAGTACGAAAATCGACGCGGAAAATCAATCCGATGTGCTAGGTGCCCTGTTTTCTGTTGATATCCTTGGACTTCGCATGAAAGTTTCCAATGCGCGAATTGAAATCGGAGCCGATTCTGCCGACAACCATGACATGACGCTACGGCAATATGTTCCCAAGTCCGCTTCGTTCATAATTACATTCGCTGTAGTAGGATTAAGTCCTGCATTCTCAGGGATAAGCAATATTCTGTCAACGCAATCAATTTTTCGGTGTAATCTTCATTTAGAAAACACTTCAGAATCAGATTGACACCGAGGCCTTTTTTCGGTATATTTTTAGCCCAATTCTACATGAATTGGGCTTTTTCGTTTATAGGGTGCCCCGAAAGAACTGACCGAGCATCGAATTTTCTGTTAAGAGCTAAGCTCAATAGGCGGAATTGAGGTGTAGTCCCGACGAAGTCGGGATAAGGCATCCCGCCGAAGGCGGGACATTCCCAGGTTCAGTGCGCTGCACAAAAGCAATTGGGGTGTAGCCAAGCGGTAAGGCAACGGCCTTTGGAGCCGTCACTCCCAGGTTCGAATCCTGGCACCCCAGCGTAGAAATTACGAAGTGTGACGAAAGATTAATGAAGTTGATGTCCTCAACTTCCGTCCCAAACAAAGAGAGAACCCAACTCCCCCATGGCTAGACCGAGCGAGCTTAAAGTTTTCTCCGGACGATCAAACCGTCCCCTCGCAGAGAAGATTTGCGAGGATGCCGGCGTTCCTTTGGGGAAGGTCGACATTGAGAATTTCAGTGACGGCGAAATTTGGGCGAAGTACAGTGAGAACGTACGCGGCGATGATGTCTACGTCATTCAACCGACGCATCCTCCCGGCGATAACCTCATCGAGCTGCTCATTATGATCGATGCTGCGAAGCGCGCATCGGCAAGAAGAGTCACCGCCGTTATCCCGTACTTTGGTTACGCTCGGCAGGATCGCAAGGATCAGCCTCGCGTGTCGATCACGGCAAAGCTTGTCGCGAACCTCATTACCAGAGCCGGGGCGGACCGGGTTATTACGATGGATTTACACGCTCCGCAGATTCAAGGTTTTTTTGACATCCCGCTGGATCACTTGTACGCCTCCGCGATCCTTGTGGATCATTTCCGGAGGAAGAACATTGCCAATCTGGCCGTCGCATCGCCGGATGTGGGAGGGATCAAGATGGCCCGGTCGTATGCGAAGAGGCTTGACGCGGACCTGATCCTGATCGATAAACGAAGACCCAAGCCGAACGAAGTCGAGGTCATGAACGTTATCGGAAATGTGGATGGAAAGAACGTGCTCATTGTCGATGATCTCATCGATACAGCCGGCACGTTCGTCAATGCCGTCAAGGCGCTGAAGAAGAGCGGGGCTAAGCAGATCTATGGCGCTTGCACGCATCCGATTCTGTCCGGCAAAGCGATTGAGCGGATAACAAAATCCGAAGTGACGTCCATCGTCGTCACGGACAGCATTCCCATTCGCCAGGAATGCTCAAAAATAGAATACCGATCGGCGTCGAAACTGTTCGCCGAAGCAATTATCAGGACGCATAATAATAAATCGATCAGTTCGCTGTTTGACGTTGACAAGGACAAGAATTAACGAGGAGAGGTACCCATGCCCGAAATTACAGTAAACGCAACCGTGCGCAAAGAAGTCGGCAAGAAAGCCCACACGCTGCGCTATAAAGGAGATGTCCCGGGAATATTCTACGGACACAGCAAAAGCAATATTCCCCTCACGATTTCCGAAAAGACTTTGAAACCGCTCTACAAGACTTCAGCTGCAGGAATTATCAACCTGAAGCTCGATGACGGTTCGACACACAAGTGCATCCTGAAGGATATCGATTTTGATCCTATCACCGACAAACCGGTGCATTTTGACCTCTTCGGCGTAAACGAAAATGAAGCGTTGACACTTGAAGTCCCGGTGCTCTTGACCGGAGGCATTCCACAGGGTGTCAAAGAAGGAGGAATCCTTCAGCACATCCTGCACAGACTCAAGGTCTCGTGTCTGCCGAAGGACATACCCGATCATATAGAAATCAATGTCGCCACCCTCGGCATCAACAAGTCCATCCACGTTGCCGATATCAAAGTCCCCAACGTGACAATCGTGGAAAATGCCAAGACGGCAGTTGTTGCAGTCGTACCGCCGGTAGTCGAGAAGGTTGCTGAAGTTGCGGCAACAGAAGTTGCGGCGGCACCTGCAGAACCCGAAGTGATCGGCAAAGGCAAGAAGCCTGAAGAAGGAGAAGAAGGCGCAGCTGCACCCGCAGCAGGAGGAAAGACACCGGCAGGAGCAGCAGCGAAGGCGCCTGCAGCTGGAGCTAAAACTCCGGCAGGTGGAGCAAAAGCACCGGCGGCTCCGGCCCCCGCCGCACCTGCAGCGAAGCCCAAGAAGTAATTCCTGGTGGATTGTTCACATGGTCGTCATCATCGGCCTTGGCAATCCGGGAAAAAGCTACGCGAATACGCGTCATAACGTCGGATA
>CAZOIM010000286.1:0-3319 GCA_964579855.1 uncultured Ignavibacteriaceae bacterium
GGGAAGTTGTACAAAAGTCCGGAAAAATAAAAGTCCGAAAAGTTAAAAACCGTTGCGTGACGAGTTACGTTACATATTAAAAACGAGGCGGCGATCGTTAACTTTTCTCAGTTAACGTTACTGTTTGGAAAGTTAGTGTAGTAAATTGAGGACGTTTCGTTAACAGTTAAAAACTTAGTGTAGTAAATTGAGGACAATTTTTAACTAATCAGAGTTAGGAAATAAAGTTAACCATCTGGTAACTAGTTATCGTTTACTAGTTATCATATGGTAACTAGTTATCATTTACTTAGTTATGATAAACATTAACTAGTTAAGAGTTAACCAAAATGATAATTTATAAAAAGCTATGTAATTCCCAATTGTTTTCATCTTTTCGTTTTTCTTCTTCTTCCTCTTTTTCATCTTGTTCCCTTAATTCAGCATAGTGATCATATCTGACAGTAAGTCCTAGCTTTAGTTCTTGGCTGATGATATCTTCGAGTCGCCCCAAATCATTGAGAGTGAAATCCAAATGTTTGTCGACGATGAGCGCTGGCCCTTCGAAACACCGGCCGCCAAGAACATGTGAACCGACTTCATTGAAATGGTCGTTGTCGCGTGGCGTGTAACGGAAATATATTCTGAGTCTGTATCCATATTTATCATATTGCCGAAGCCTGCGACAACATAATTGTTCGTGTAACATCTGGTGAATGTCCTCAGTTGAGTTGTAATAGAAGATATCTAGTTCCTCATTGTCGTGGATAATGACTCCTTGTGTCATAGTGTTGATGTCTGTTATTTCTTTTTAGCCTTTATTGTCTTCTGCTTCTCGGGCTGCGGGGGCTTGGGGTACATTGTCTCATAGTTGTCCTTCGACATGCCGCCCTGTTGCATGAGCTTGCTCGCCATATCCCTGTCGGACAGCATGTGTGAAACGAGCACCACCCGCACACCCATCTTGTCCCGCTTAATCATGTCGCCGAGCGAGACCGCCTCAGAGTCGTCGTCGTCGTCCTCCAGCCGCGTGCGCTTATTTGTTTTGATCCCGTCCTGGGCGTCCTTGATGTCGTCTTTGAACAGGTCGCCAATGTCCATCTTCTTCCGCTCGTCGTTGAGCTTCTTCTCCTCGTCCCACGTCTGCCGCGGATCAAACAACCTGAAACTGTCGGGGTTGTAGAGTGTCCGGACGATGGATGTGGCAAAGTCGCCCAGGAGCTGCCGCCACTTGTATGCAATGTCGCCGTCGGGTTTCCCGCCTCCCCCCGGCGGCTGAGTCTTGCTATCCCCAGTACCAGTAGGAGGGGCGGCGGGCTTGACACCCATGATGCGGTCCAGCATGGCGATGATGAATTGGTAGTTGGTATTGTAGTCCAGGTCGTGGACGGGGGTGTTGATGTTGACGGCCTGCATTCCCGGCAGGATGGACACGAAGCGGTTGCTGATGGGTTCCTCGAGAGCCCGCTGCGTCCGCATGTAAGGCGGGATCGACTCAACGCCCACGGTGTCGGCCAGCTCGGACACGGCCTCGGCATTCCGCCGCCGCATCTGGTTGACGCGGTTCAGCATCTGGTCGTCGCCGCCCTCAATCTCGGCGTGCTGCAGCATGAGTCGGGACGCGGTGTTGAGCTCGTTCGGCGCGTCGGCATTGATGTCGGTCCCCACCGTCCGCCGGATGTTTTCCTGGACGGCGGCCTGGGGCCGCGCAATGTTATTCATCATGAGGATGCGCGCCTGCTTCATCTGCTCCAGCTGGTCGATGAGCGGGCCGACGGCGTCCATGGGCGAGCACTGGAACTCGCGCGTCGTGGCGAATGGGTTGCCGGCGAAATAGTACAGCTGCGAATCGACGTCCTCTTCCTTCCACTCGAGCGTCACCAGCGGCGCCTGCGTCTTCTTGTCATACAGGTGGTCCACGATGACCTGGCAGGGGTCGGGCACAAAGACCACCTCGCGGCCGTGCCGGTACGTCTTGAACCACACGGCGTACCCGAAGCACATAAACCATATGAATCCCCGCCGCATTGCCGTGTAGAGATAGTTGTCGCAGAATGATTTGAAATCATCGGTTGGTTCGCATATGATGCCGTCGTCGGTGATAAAGTACACACCCTTGGCCATGATAGAGTCGCCCGTCTCGTAGACATGCGTCATCAGCTCGGTCTGGCTCTGCAGCATCTCCCAGTTGTTGACATAGTACTTCTTGACGACCATGGTGGGGTTCTCGAGCGCATTGTCGATGGCGGCTTTGCCGTTGCCCGCCGTGCTGACCTTGTTGTAATCATGCGGCGATCCATTCGGCTGGCCCAGCGCCGCGCTCAGCCACCGCGTATCCCCCGGCGCCCCGTCATAGCCGTTCTTGACCACGTGGCCGCCGACGGCGCGCTCGGTTTTGTATTTTTTGTTTGGTGTCGGTGCTGCCATGTTTGTGGATACGGTTGAAATAACCCTACCCCTAGGGCGTAATATATAGACAGTTGATTTATTTAGTGAGAAGCATCGTACCAGCCGTTGCTCCGACGACCAACGGCATGAATGGACCGTTGTAAAATCCGGCCGAGGTCTCCGATCCATTGATGAACGCGAAATCTTCGTAGTATGCCACTCTAATAAAGTCTGAGAAAATCGTCTCCAGGAATGATGTTTGCAGGGTCAACACCAACTTGGAGCTGCCCGGGCCGGTGATGGGTCCGGTACCCATCGGGTTTCCTTCCATCCTGGCGGTGAAAACCAGCGGCAGCGGAGCGATGATGAGCGGAGCCCCCGCCGGAAATACAGTGAGCGTGACGGCCGTCGTCTGCGTCACGGGAATCACGCCGAAAATCACAGCGGTCGTGAAATTGACAAAGCCGTTGTTTGCGTTCCACACGGCGGGCGTCTGGTACCGACTGAGGATCCAATACTCGATGGTGACATACCCCGGCTGGTTGGGAGAAGGTTGGATGTACAGGAGCGCCATGCCGGCGGTGGCGTCGTAGTTGAGCCCGTTGAATGGATTGATCGAAGGATATGCCACCAGCACATCTCTCCTCGAATAGAACTGGCCCCTCAGCAGCCCCGACGGCTGTATGGGATTGGTCGAGAGGATCTGCATGTATATCAGGGAGAGGGTCAGGTTTTTGACAAAGATGGGATCGACCACGAATTCGACCATGATGGGGCAGTTCACCGGGGCGACATTGTTCATGCCCGAGCTGGCGACTATGAAGAGCGGCAAAATGTCATTGTTAGCGATGCCGGCCGGCGCGGCGCGAATTTCGATCTGGGTGGCAAACTCAACCTGGTGCCACACAGTCACCTGTAAATGAGACATGACGCTGTTGGCAATGGGGATGAC
>CAZOIM010000287.1:0-3318 GCA_964579855.1 uncultured Ignavibacteriaceae bacterium
CGAACAGTCCTCAGTTCATGGTTGTTGGATCTGCCGGCGATACGCTCATAACGGCGACTGCAGTAGGTGCCGGCGATGGAAGCTTTGGCATAGTATTCTCGGGTTCAAAAGCGGCAAGTTCCTGGTCTGCAAAAGTATTTAAAGAAGATTAAAGGAGGACAGAATGATGAAACGATATAGCATAGCACTGTTCTTGCTCGTCGCGATCTCGGTTTCCGTATTTTCCCAGAACGGAAAAATTACCGGACAGATAACAGATCGCGAGACAAAAGAACCGCTGATTGGAGCAAACGTTCTTCTTGAAGGAACGTCATTCGGCGCTTCTACAGATGTGAACGGCAATTATTCAATTCTCAACGTCCCGGCTGGCACCTACAATCTCAAGGCGACCTACGTGGGCTATCAGCCCACAACCGTTACCGGAGTCAGTGTCGTTTCCGGATTGACGAGAGATATGAACGTTCAACTCGCGTCGACGGCAGTTCAACTGAATGCGGTTGAAATTGTCGCAACGAGGCCGCTCATTGAAAAGACTCAAACGAACGCGACCCGTATTACGACGACGGAAGATATCAAGAACCTCCCCGTCCGTGGCGTGCAAGGGTACGTCTCCTTACAGCCCGGTGTGGTAATCTCCAACGGCATTGCCTATGTACGTGGCAGTCGACAGGATGAAGTTGGCTACATGGTTGAAGGAGCGAATGTCAAAGACATCGTCAGCAGCTCTTCAAAAACTGATGGCGGCACCGCGAATCAGGGTTCTCTCGTGACCGTCATTCCGGAAGCCCTGCAGGAAGTTGCACTCCAATCCGGAGGCTACGGTGCCGATCTCGGAGGTTCCAATGCGGGTATTGTCTCGCAGACTTTCAGAACCGGTGGATCCAAATTGAACGTAACGCTGCAAGGCGAAACCGACAATTTTGGCAACTACCCCGGGAAGAAAGTTCTTGGTGCCTATTCAACCGGATATTCAGATTATGTTGCAACCATTTCTCTCCCCATCGTGCCGGACAGAATTAAATTGTTCGTTGCTGGTGAAAACAACTTTGTTCGTGACCGTCAGCCGACCTTCTTTTCGGGAGCGAATTTGGGTGAATATTATGACAACGGCCTCTCCGGTGGAAAGGTTGGTGACTCGGTAAACATGTCATGGCCGGCGGGAAGTATTCTGGGCAAAATGAACAACCGCTTTACCACGAACGGCACCTTGTTGTTCGATTTTCAGCCGTTACAGGTCCGCCTTGGAGCTGCATTTACAAAGGCACGCAATTATAACAACACCAATATGCAAAACTACTTTGATCTCGCAAGACTGGGTGTTGGTGACAATAGTAACTTGTTGTTAAACGGCAAGTTCAATTACTTCTTCACGGCGAAGACGTTTGCGGAAGTGAACGTCAGCTACCTCGATCAACGGAATAAGACGTACGATCCTGCACTCGGGGATAATGTCAATTCTTATGGTGACAGTGTCGCTGCTGCTCAGCACGGATACCAATATGTGAGTCTGACCGTGGGTCCTCAAAACTACAATTTCAATGGATTTCCGTTCAATGCGCCGGGAACCCCGTTGTCGGGCTTTGCGAAGAATCAAACCACGCATATTTCCGGAAGCGCGGCCCTGACTTCACAAATGGAAAACCACTCTTTAAACGTTGGTGGTTCGTATGAGTATTGGACAGTATCGAACTTCAGCAACGTTGGCGGTGGTGTGTATTCTGCCATGCTCGGAAATCCGGACGTGGCGCGCGATCCGAAAGCTTTTGCTCTCATCATGCGGCAGCAGGAATTCGTTAACAATTACGGCTATGACGAATACGGAAATCCGGTCACGAGTGGTCTGGATGGACCAAAACATCCATATTTCGCAGCAGGATATCTACAGGATCGCATTGAATACAGCGACCTCAATATCAATGCTGGATTGAGATATGATGTAATGAATTTTGATGACTGGACGTTCAACACGCCCAACGACTTGGGATATGATTTGAACAACTATGTCATCTCTACTCCAGGAAAGGCAAAGACGTATTCTTATCTCGAGCCGCGGCTCGGATTTTCGTTCCCGGCTTCGGATAGAACAGTGTTCCACATGCAGTACGGCAAGTTCGTCCAGGCTCCGCCGCTGTATACGACGTATGTATCCAGGGCGAATGCGCTGCGCTACCTTGCCGGTGGAAACTTCTTCCTCAGTCCTATTGGCTACAACATAGCGCCAGTAAGGACGACGCAATATGAAATAGGATTCTCGCAACAGTTTACAGATGCGGCAGCTTTTGACGTTACGGGATTCTACAAAAATACTGAAGGTCAATTGCAGTACGCGTTCTTTCCAGAGCCTGCAAGTTCAACCGTTCCTTCATTCTATGCTTATACGAACGGTGACTTCGAAACAGTGGCAGGGCTGGAATTCAGCATTCACGTCCGCAGAACGAACAGGTTCATGGCCGAGGTCAATTACACGTTACAGGACGCCCGTGGAACAAACTCGTTCGCAAACAGCGGAAATGGTCTGGCGCAGGTTGCCGGCAACACCATCAAACCCAGCATGGTGGTTCCTCTCGATTATGCAGAGACACACCGTGGATCAGTTTCTCTGGATTACCGCTGGGATAAAGGGGATGTCGGTGCAATCCTCGAGCGCTTTGGCTTGAATCTCCTGTTCACCTTTAATTCGGGTCACCCGTTTACCCTTTCCAATGGATCGGCTGGTCAACAAGGTCCTGAACTCGGAGGAATTCTCAATAACGGAGATTCGCGATCACGATTCCCGGCTGAACCTATCGGCGCATCAACGACTCCGTGGTTCTATCAACTCGACCTTCGCATCGACAAAACAATCGCAATTGCCACCGTTGATGTGAACATCTATGCATACGTTCAGAACATCCTGAATACGCAAAACGTTATCAACGTGTATTATAGGACTGGCAATGCATATGACGACGGGTGGTTGAGTGATCCAGTGGCGAGCGGCAAATCTGTGGAAACGTACGGACCGAAGTACGTGGCGTTGTACCAAGCGATGAATCTGCAGGACAACCAAAATCAAATCCGTACGAATGGATTCAGCAACTTTGGAATGCCGCGCCAAGTACGCGTGGGTGCAAAGATTGAATTCTAAAGTATTTTTGAACAAGAATTTCTAACACTCAGGAGATTGCCATTATGAAATCTCGTATAAAAGTAACGGTCTTGTTCTTTGCTTTGCTTCTGATGGTAATTCCTTCGCCGGCGAAAGAAAAGCCGGGAACGAAGAAAGGGCTGTCAAAAGTCACCGCGGGACAGCCGTATGTCATTATTAACGGAAACAAC
>CAZOIM010000288.1:0-3308 GCA_964579855.1 uncultured Ignavibacteriaceae bacterium
AAGCGGGAGACTACGTCGTTTTTACGGCGGGAATACCACTCATGGCTAAGGGCACGACGAACAGCGTCAAAGTCGAAAGAGTAGATTGAGCGGCAGACTGTTACGATACTTTGATCACTCTGGTGTGTGGACAGTCAACATCGCTTGGAGTCTGTAACGACCTGCCTCTTGCTCATTTTTCCTTCGCCCCTTGTTCAATCCAATCGTGAATCAATTGCGCAGACTCGGGAGTAATCTTCTTTCTGCCGCGGGGCATTTGTCTTCCGAATGAAGGATCCGGTCGAAGTTTGAAGTACAGAGAACTTTCTTCGGGCTTGCCAGAGACCACCGGGATCCCGTGCTTTCCCCCCTTCATCAACGTTGCGTAATCGTCCATGTACAGTTCGCTCGGATTCTCGTTATCAGATCCGTGGCAGGACAAGCAATAGGTTTTTACGATGGGCGCGATGTCTTTCTCGTAGGTATACGACTTGTGATTGTCGTTCGATGATTTCTCCTGCGCGATTGGCGGTGCGAACTCCAGGAACAATATGCATCCCGCAATCAAGAGTACAACCTTATTCCAAAAGTTCATTCCCACCTCTGTCAAATTGATTGAATTGGCCTAGTTAAACCGGGCCCCTTGACGTATCCACGTCCGGACATAGTTGAGATACGTGGTATCAAAGGGAACCGTGCGTCCTTGAGGCATGCTGATGGCAGGATCGCTTGACGACAGTCTGATGTAGAGCAACGAATTTGTGAGATTCCGTGGAGCCACGCGTTTGTAACCGATGAAGGCCGACGACTGCGCCGGAACGTTGACGAGGTTCTGATAACTCACGGTCGCATTGTCCAGAAATAGCCCCATGGTGCCTCCGTGACAACCACCGACAGTACCTGAACATCCGTAACGACTGACGAAGATTGGCTGAATGCTGTTTGTAAACGATACTGCGGGTCCAACGACGATCGGCACGCCGATAGAATGAGCGGGTGAAGAAGCGTCAATAATCTGCGCAATGTTCAGACCGTTTGAGACTCCAGTAATAGTGAGTGTCGAGTCCGTGATGCTGCATTGAGCTGTCGATGTCGGAGGAGGAATGAAGGAATATGGTAGCAATCCTCCGTGAATCGTAAGAATCACGGTGTCCTGCGGAAACGTGAACACCGTATCAAGTCCAACTGTCAAACCGCTTGTGATAACGACGGGGGCTGTCGCAGGGATTTTACCTTCATCTTTGCATCCCAGGATTCCAACCAGTAAAAATCCCAATAGCAACACGCTTCCCCTCAGCATTTGGTATAAATTGAATTTAGTTCTTTCGTTCATTGTTCTGCATTTGAAATGGTATTCCTTAGAACCTCCCGGTGATGACATTAGTTCCGAGATTCAAATAAAGAAGTGGAACATCGTGATGAACTCATTGGTGTTCGCCTTTACACCGTTTGGCAGACTGTTCATGTTAAACCGATAAAGTGGTCGTACTTCGACGCCACTGAGCACGAACAACTCCGCCCCAACGGTAACCTGGCTGAACACGCCGTTTTGCAGGTCTTTATCAGGATCGTACGATTCATAGGCAACTTTCAAGTCGATGCCCTGTGTTACCATCCAATTCAGTTCATGCCACCATATGAGGCCCACAGTTGTAGGTGCCACCGAAGGCTGATGTTCCACATAGTCAAGTTCACTTGTCAGTGTGACATTCTCAAAAAGGGTCATTGCGCCGAACGCGCCGTAAAACGTTTTCCGATCTGTGGTAGACGGAGAATCATAGTATGATCCTCCAAAGTTCCAATTGATCCCTGCAAGCCTGAAACGAGCATCGCCCCGGAGAGCTACACTTTTGTTCTTTGTTCCTGTCGTCGGAAGAGTGACGCCCGGTTGTCCGTCAAAAATACCAGCACTCAAAGTGAATATGCTTGGCGCAATTCCGAGCTCAAGACCTGTATCCTCAGACAATTCCCCAAAGCGAAGTCCGGTTGGGTATCCCGGAGGGAATTGACCCGCAAACTGTACTCCGGGGTTATACGGCCCTCCACGAATAAAATAGTTGTGATCGTCGACTTTTGTGCCGTACGCCGGAATAAACCGTCCGATTTTCAAGTAACCGTCCAACGGCAATACCCTTGCGAGGCCGAAGATTTCTGCATCACCGAGGAAATCCTTATCGGCGTAGACTTGAAACCTTTTGTTCAGGCGAAGGTCGACGTAAAACGCGGCCTGCATTTGAAAAAAGGTATTGGTGTGATTCTGCGTTTCGGAATAGAACATCGACCGGTAATCGCCTCCGAACGACAGATTCGGGCCGAGCCTTGTCGTCATATCGTCATAGTCGGTAAGGTCCTTGTATGTTGGCAGCGTAATATCGTCCCGTCCGTAGGTGGATCCAAACTCATTCCGCATCCCTTTCCCGGTTGGATTGACATGGCAAGCCTGGCATTTGAATCCTGTCCGACTTGCATACTTCGGGAGGGCGTTCGATATGTTCGAAGCAAAAACACCGACAATGATCATGAAAAAGACATAAGTGAGGGATTTCATGGAACCTCCTGGTGAGACGTGGGTAATCGCGAAATTCGATTCAAACGAATATAGAGAACTGGAAATTGAACTTCAATCGATTTGGCGTTGTCACCAGCGTCTCGATTCCTGGCGTAAGTTTGTTGATTATTCGTCGAGCTTCGACTACATTCCAAGGAGAATCGATCCCTGTAAACATAAACAGAACACCGGTACGCCATGAAGAAGTTTCTGACCCACCTCGAATGCAGCGTCTGCGGTACGATTCATTCGCCAAAAGAGGTCCAGACAGTGTGCAAATCCTGCGGAAAATCGCTATTAGCCCGGTATGACCTGACAGAGGCGAAGAAGTCGTTGAACAAAAGTGATCTTGGGCACTTCGGCAATGGGTTTTGGAAATATGCTCCGCTGCTTCCGATCGAACGGGAAGAAACCGTCGTCTCCTTGGGCGAGAGTATTACACCGCTGCTTAGGCTCCCGAAGATCGAGAGAGAACTGGGTGTGGACCAGCTTTGGCTGAAGGACGAAGGACTTCTTCCTACGGGCTCCTTCAAAGCTCGCGGCCTCGCCGTCGCCATATCCAAGGCAAAAGAGCTTGGGGTCCAGAACATCTGTATCCCTTCGGCAGGCAACGCAGCCGGGGCATCGTCCGCATATGCTGCGCGAGCCGGCCTAAAGTGTTTTGTATTTATGCCTAAGGATACGCCAAGCGTCAATATCAAAGAATGCCAGGCATATGGGGCAAATGTCGTTCTCATAGAGGGGACAATCAGCGATGCGGGGAAGGCGATGAACGACGCCC
>CAZOIM010000289.1:0-3169 GCA_964579855.1 uncultured Ignavibacteriaceae bacterium
GCAATCACGAAAGGCAATCTCCAATAATGAGAATGCGTGATAATCAGCGTCAGTGCCCCTGAGGTTGCGCAATCTGAACGTCCGTCACCGGATGCACCTCCCACAACGTCGCCGCGTGCATGCCTTTTTTACCCCTCGGTGGATCGCCGACGTGAGAGTCGTCGTAGAATAATTGTCCTGTTACCGTCACATACACCGCCTTCGATAGGACCGTCGCTGAGCCTGGATCCTTACCTTTCAGCATGTTCGCCTTAACATAAATCCTCACCGTGTTGCACAGCTTCTTCAGGTTTGGCGCGCTCTTGACGTACGTCGGATACGGCACTTCAACAATGAGGCAATTGTTCCCATCCGTCCCGCTGCTGCTGATCTGGATATGGAAGTCACCGTCCGTCTCATATGCCACGAGATGAAGCCACCCGGAGATTCGAACCATATCTCCCTCGCGCAGATTCAGAGTATTCTGGAATGTCGGAATGAACGCATCCTGGTAGCGGGCGTCGTTTTTCTTTACTCCGGCCGGGTCCGGCAGGGCGATCAGCTTGGCGAAGTCGACGTCTTTCGGTGTCTCATTCATATGATGAGCGCTCGTTTTGATGGGCCAACGCTCGACCCCCGGTTTCATGCCCTTGGGCTTTTGCGCCGGGAGAAGAACAAAGCATATGCTCAGCAGCACGGCGGTTGAAACGAGTTGTCTTTTCATAATTCCCTCCTTTGATCAGATTGCTTCTCCCGACATTCGTCGGGATCGCAATGACGATTCCTCTTTTACTTCTTACGACCGACTTTTTTTCGCAGCTGACGCAGTTTTGCGAGATCCGATTTGCTGCGGTCTTCGACCCTGTTTGCTGGATTGTTGTTCATGTCTTCATACCATCTGAAATACGACTCCGTGTTCTCCACCCCGGACTTATACAAGTCATCCTTCTTCGGATCGGTCAAGTCGAAGTCCGTAGTCTTCACACCAAGCGTATCGATGTAGATCGATCTCTGCCAGTCGTCGCTGTGGAGGTGTTGATTCTCCTGCGATTCCAACATCGTCCCAATCAACCCTTTCGCATAATCCGCGAAGCTGGTGATCTCGTGGGCTACCGGGGGCTTGTGGTCCCGGAAAAGGCTGATTTCTTCTTTCGTGTCGAGTCGGAAACCCAACGTCTCCTTGTTATATACGTACGGGTTCGTCGGGTCAGTCTGCAGGTTCTGATTCGCCTTTGCGTAGTACAGCGGAACGAACGAATGCGTCTCCCGGTCCATGGCGGAAAGATATTTCGCCCTGTCGAACAGTTTGATTGGATAATTGTCGAGGACGCCGCCGTCGACCAAAACATCCTTTCGCTTGTCGCGCACAGCTTTGAAGAAAAGCGGAATCGACATCGAAATCCTGACGGCATCGGCGAGTCGCATGTCCGGCGTCTGTTCGGCAGAATAGATTTCGGAGAAATGAGTCGAGAGATTCGTCCCGACCATGAAGACCTGCCGGAATCCGTTCTCGATCCCCATTTGTGAGATGCCGGCGAAGGTCGTGTGCCGGCTCCCTGTTTTTTCTGCGATGAGATCCCCGATCCATTTCTTGAAGAAATCCCCCTTGAACCATCCGAACCGGTTGAAGATCCGCAGGACATTGATGGGCCAGATGGACCTGTCCTCGAAATCTCTGAAATCGAGTTTCCACAAGATCTTCCGGGTATCTTCGATCGAGTAACCGAGCGCGAACAGCAGCGCGTTGATCGCTCCCGCGGAGGCTCCTCCCACACGCGTGATGCTTTTCAGAATTCCCTTCTTCTCCAGTACTTCCATCGCACCGATGTAGGCGATCCCCTTCACGCCGCCCCCTTCGAACACGAGGTTTTTAAATGGGTATTCCATGGCCAATATTCAATGGTTCGTGGTGAGTGGTGATTTACGAATCGAGGTAATCTGAAACACAGATTCAACGGCAAGAATATACAACGCCCGATTGAAATCCGCCCCACAAGATCTTGTAGGGGCGAAAATAAAGTTTTGCAGAGGTCGAGGATAGGCTGCGGATGAGAAAACCCGCGCCAGATGGGGTTAATGTATGCGTGGCGCTGGGACAGGTGTCAGCGAGATCGCAAAAAAGGCGAGAAATTTCTAACGAAGTTTACGAGAAGAGGTGTTCTTTGATTGCCTTGACGATGAGTTCCCTGCGAGAGTGTACGCCAAGCTTGTCGTGGATATTTTTGGTGTGGTAAAGAATCGTGTTGTAGCTGAGTTCCATCTTCAGCGCAATTTCCTGGTCATTCTTTCCCTTGGTGATGTAACGAAGGATTTTCTTTTCTTTGTCCGTCAATCTCGTCCGGGCTTCTTCGTCCCGTTGGAGCGCTGCCGTCTTCATGAACTTCATCATCTTCGGAACGACGTACGGATCGACCGGCATCCCGCCATCCACAACAGTTTGTATGGCGCGGATGAATTCCATAGCCGAGCTCTTCTTCAGAAGATATCCGGAAGCCCCCTCCCTCAATGCCGTGCGGACATAGGCCTCATCGTTGAAAACGGTGATCATGATGATTCCGGTATTCGGTGAGAGAGATTTGAGTGGACGGATTGCTTCGAGTCCTCCCATGCCGGGAAGGAGAATATCGAGGAGGATTACGCTGGGAGGTGCTTCGCCTTGTTCGAGGGCCTCGATGGCATCTTCGCATCGCAAGAAGATGCGCGTGCATTCCACTTCGGAGCTTTCGTTCAGGACGGAGGATACGGTGGAGGAGTAGTGACGGTTATCGTCGACGAGCCAGACGGGTATTCGCGCCGTCTCTCGTTCCAATGTTGTTGCCAGCAGCTCTTGTTTGGTCATTCCCCTTTCCCTCGAAGAATCCAACTCGCGGATGCCTTCAAATAGACCACCCCCGAACAATCATCTCCTGCACAATTGCGCGGTGAAATCTTACTGGATTTTTCCGTGATTGTCAACTCTGCGATTGAATCCGAGGATTTGAATCTGGAGAATGCTGGATGGAGACAATCGACAACATAAGAATTTCTGAGAAACGAGAAGAAGACAAGAATTGGCTGGAGCGATGAGTTTCGAGGACGGGAGGATTAACCACGTTAGCTCAAATGCAGCTTCGCGCGAGGTTTGAGCGCTACCGATAATAATAATTCCATTCGCCCATGCCGCCGCTGAGGTTTGCGACCTTGAATCCGA
>CAZOIM010000290.1:0-3124 GCA_964579855.1 uncultured Ignavibacteriaceae bacterium
GGTGGGGAAAGTACGTTAATTGAAGGTCTGGATGAGAGCTGCGTCGCTATTGTCAAACGCTAGTGCGTGTGTTATCATACGCCATCGCAGCTTACCTGCCCCGCGTTTCTCGGCGGGGGATCCGGTCCGTCATACCGCATAAACAGCATATGATTTCATTCCGGCCATATACAGACAAAGAAAAAGTCTATCTTCGCAATCTTGCATCGTCAGATAGCGGTATTTGGGTCAGTTTAATAAATGTAGTGTTTGTTTTTTCGGTTGTCTTTTTTATTTGTTATGCAATTATATACATGACTCATCTGCCCAAAACACCTTGGATTGGTATTAGTGCGGTCTTTGGCCTAGCGTGTGGATTATCGCTTGTTACATATATGCGCTTATTTGTAAGAAAAGGAGCTTATTATTTTGAGAAAGTTTCTCAAGATCTATCCAACGGAAAGGCAGAAATACGAACCTATCAAATCCTGGATGCAATCAAGAGAGAGGAATATGAAGACGAGGGAATTCATTTTTACTTAGAACTGTCAAATGGTTCCGTGCTCTTTTTATCAGGGCAATATCTATATGAACCAGATGGAAGCCACCGATTTCCTTCAGCAGAGGTTCAAATAACTCGGGCCCCAATTAGTAATATCGTTTTTGATTTTAAGTGTTCCGGAAAATATTTTGCACCAACTGCTATTTTACCTCCATTCAGTGTAAATACAATCAAAAATGGGTTGGTCCCAGAGGATGGGGAGGTGTTGAATATTGATTTTGAAAATGTTCGTCGTAATGCAGTATAACCAGTCGCTTAAGCTGACGGAAACTACGGCGTGCTTTGATGCCGCGCGAGGGTTCAAAGAAACTGACAAGAACAACGGGCACGTCCGCGCGACGAACTACAATCATCCAACTGCATTCCGCCGCAGCTTAGCTCCAGTCCGTTAGGCGGTGCCGCGGCAAAGAATTCATTTTTACTTAGAGAACAATTTATGTCACCACAAATCACTCAAAGCGGTCTGATTGATTGGAAACCTCTGGTCGAAAGTGGCGTGAAGACTGACTGTATATATGTCAAGGTATTGCGATTTGACGAATTGACCAAAAGGCCACCAACCTTTATGCTAAAATTCTATGCGGGCGCATCATATCCTAACCACAACCATCCAGCTGGTGAAGAAGTCTTTGTGCTGGAAGGAGAAGTTCGTTTCGGTCCAACTCAACTGAACGCTGGTGATTATTTATATACTCCGCCAGGTGGAAAGCATTCTGTTTTTTCGAGAACCGGTTGCACGATGCTCTTTGTTGTTCCAGAAGAAGTCGAGATGCTATAATCTAAATTCTCGCGGCTCCGCCTAACCAGTCGCTGCACCCGCCGGAGGCGGGCAAAAGCTGACGGCTGAAGCCGAGACGTCCAATAGTAGTGTGAATGAAGATGAAACATATTGCACAAAGCGCCCTAGCAACGAGTGACAAATAAGGAGCTTGCGTATGTTGGTGGCACGCTAACGCGTGCTTCATTCGTACGCTGGTCCGTTAGCCTGCACAACGACATCGTAACCATATAAGAACATTATGGAGGTACACTGTGAATCACTCAATAGTATCTGTGTTGAGGCTGTCTGTTCTCTCCGGTCTGAGTCTAATTTGTATTCAGCAATCCGTGTCCCAGGATACCGATAGGCGAATTGGAATAGGCGTACAGCTTTCTACTCCACCGCCTTTCAACTATAATCTCATGTACTCGTCTTACTCGGCACTCCCAACTCAGCAGAGTCTGGAAATGCCGCCGGATGTACTCATATCTTGTTGGCTCACGGATGAGATTGCCTTGGAGCCGTCCGTAGGCTTACTGGCATTCAGCAATGAGACACAATGGCGATTGGGCCTCACAATTATCAATCACTTTGGGACTGAGAAGCTAAGACCCTTTGTGCTTGTCGGGGGGAAGGCTTATCTGTCATCCAGCACCAGAGATATTCCATACACATATTCTAATGCCACAACGACCAGTTTTCTGTTCGCGCTAGGGACTGGTGGGGAATACTTTGTTGGTGACAAATTCAGTGTGAGCGGAGAATGTCACTTGAGCTATTTGATACCAGACAAGTCTGGCACGATCTACTTGGCATACAATACGCTTTCCACTGGGGTGGGTCTGGCTTGCCGATTCTATTTGAAATGATACTTGTGGTGGTGCTCTCGAATTCAGTTGTGCAGGCTAACCAGTCGCTGCACCTGCCGGAGGCGGGCAAAAGCTGACGGCTGAAGCGTGGGTGCAAACTCGCAGCGCATAACATGATGAATCATTAATAGCTCACGCGCCGCGAATGGAAATCGAAGTTCGGATAGTGCGTGAGTATAGTATTCAGCGCCGCAGCAGGTTTGAAGGAGTAAATTGCGTAATGTTGGTGACACGCTAGCGCGTGTTTCAGTTATACGCTGGTCCGTTAGGTTGCACACAAGAGTACTACAAAGGAGGAAACCTTGGCTAAACTTGTTGTTCGGGCTTTCACCATGTCGTTGGACGGATTTACTTCGGCCCCTAATCAAAGTCGTGAGAATCCCTTTGGTGAGGGAGGTTTGGTAATCATGGATTGGGCACTTGCAACTCGAACATTTAAGAAAATGTTCGGCGAGGAAGGTGGAACCACTGGCATCGATGATACTTTTGCTGCCAAAGCAGATGAAGGAGTGGGTGCGACCATCATGGGGCGCAATATGTTTGGTCCAATTCGAGGACCATGGCTCAATGAGGATTGGAAAGGATGGTGGGGGGCTAATCCGCCGTATCACCATCCTGTTTACGTGCTCACGAACTATCCAAGACAATCAATTCCAATGGAAGGTGGAACGACCTTCCATTTTGTCAAAGAGGGAATTGAGATTACATTAGAGAAAGCATTTGATGCTGCAAAGGGAAAGGACGTCCGGATTGGCGGTGGTGCAACAGTCGTGAGGCAATACTTGCGAGCTGGACTCATTGACGAACTGCACCTCGTCATAACGCCCAAGTTGCTCGGAGGCGGCGAACGTCTTTTTGACGGAACTGACGAAGTGGTCAAAAGATATGAATATGCAGAGTTCATAGCTTCTGAGGCAGCAGTACATGTTCGATTGGTCAAGCGCAAATAGAGTT
>CAZOIM010000291.1:0-3101 GCA_964579855.1 uncultured Ignavibacteriaceae bacterium
GCCTTCGGAAACGAATGGTATCCCCGCAGCATGTACATTAAAGGTTCTCCCGAAAACAAACACCATACAGAGGTGTACGGTGACCCTTCTCAGTGGCCATACAACAATTTCATAACCGGAGCAAAAGACAAGCAAGGCAACTTCGTGCAATTTGCCCCGAAGCTAAAATCAGAAGGCGGGAAATTCGATCCCGATGAATGGGCGCAGCTCTTTGCAGATGCAGGAGCGAAATTCGCTGGGCCTGTTGCCGAACACCACGACGGGATATCGATGTGGGCGAGCAAGGTTAATCCCTGGAATGTCAAGGACCTGGGGCCCAAGCTTGATTTGGTGGGACTGTTAACGGATGCGATCCGCAAAAAGAACATGAAAATCGTCCTTTCGATGCATCATGCATACAACATCACCGGATATTATCAACCCGTTCCTCAAACAAGTGATCCAAAACTTCAAATGCTCTACGGGCAGCAAGGAAAAGAAAACAACGAAGCCTTCTGGTTGACAAAGCACAAGGAAATTATCGACGGATATAAACCCGATATCATTTATCAGGATTTCAACCTGCAGGCAATCTCACAGCCTGTCCTCCTGCAATTCCTGGCTTACTATTACAATTCTGCTGCTGCGTGGAATAAGGAAGTGGTCGCAACCTACAAAGACGCCCTCAACACCCGATGCGCTGTGCTCGACTACGAGCGTGGAGGTCCACCCGATATCACGGACAACTACTGGCTTACCGATGATGCGATTAGTTCTTCGAGTTGGTGCTACACCGAGGGAATTGGATATTACTCTGCCCGACAAATACTCCACAGCTTTATCGACAGAATAAGCAAGAATGGCAACATGCTCCTCAATGTTTCTCCAAAGGCAGATGGCACGATACCTCAGGAGCAAAAAGACGTTCTGCTCGCCATCGGTGGCTGGCTCAAGAAATATGGTGAAGCGGTATACGCAACGCGAGCGTGGGAGAAATACGGGGAAGGTCCGACAAAAATGGGGGCTGCCTATGGAGTCATGACCGCTCCGACTCAAGGAACTGCCAAAGATGTCCGTTACACCAGGACAAAAGATAATACGACATTGTATGCAATTGTGCTTGGTTGGGAGAAAGGCCAGAAAGAAAGACAACTCACTTCATTGTCTTCCAGCAGAATCGATCTCAGAAGTCTGAAATCTGTTGCCCTTATCAATGGTGAAGCCGGAAAATACGTGCCGCTGACCTTCAAGCAAGGCGCGGAAGGGTTGGTGATTAATTTGCCTGAACTCTCTTTTGAAGACCTGGCTTACGTTTTCAAACTCAAGTTCGATGGCAAGATCCCGCCACTCGACAATTACGTTGATCTGGACTGTGCTCCTCACTACTATATTGTTCCTGGCGATAACACGGGTAGCCTGGTGCTCGGATCGGAATTGACACTTACCGGCAAACGAAAAGACCAATCAAGCCAATGGAAATTGAAATCTGCGGGTAAGGGTTTTTATGAAATCCTGAGTCGCGAGAATGACAAGAAAGCCATCGAGTGTAGTACTGCTGCTCATGACCTGATAGTTTCAGATTTCTCAGGGAATAATAACCAAATTTGGAAAATTGAGAACGCGCATAACGGGCTGTTCAAGATTTCCAATAAAGAGTTTCCGGATATCACTATGTCCATAGATCCTGCTCTCACTGAAGGGAAGAAAGCAAAGCTACTCAGTTCGCAGAACCGTTCTTCCTTAGGTTGGAAATTCCTCGAGGTCTGTGAAATGAAGCAGGAAGCGTTCAAGCCACATACTATCCCAGGAATCGTCGAGGCAGAAGACTTTGATACTGGCTGCCCGGGTGATGCTTACTATGACCGGGACGACGTTAATGAAGGATGGCAATATCGGCTTAATCAGGGCGTGGATATTGAGAAGTGTTCTGCCGGGGGCTACAACGTCGGTTGGACTCATTCCGGCGAATGGATGGCATATACAGTCACCGTTAGCAAGACTGCCGCGTACCAGGTTTCATTCAATCTTGCTTCATCGTACGACAGTGGAAAATTCCACCTCGAATGCGATGGCGTGGATAAAACGGGGGTCATTGCGGTACCAAATACGTCAGGATTCCAAAACTGGGTGGTCGTAACAAAGACAATAACGCTTGATGCTGGTCAGCATCTCCTGAAACTGATTGTCGACGGTGATTTCTTCAACATCGACAAGATGGTTTTTGCAGAAACAAAATAATCGACGTGAATCCCTATGTATGGAGGCAAAAGATTGTTACCTCTTGAGAAAGGAAGTATTGCATAAATGAAGAACTTGGTTGTTGCTGCGATGCTTTTGGCGCTCTCATTGTCTGGAAGTGTTCTCGCCCAGAAAATGAACAGCGATAACGGCGACGGAACTTATACCAATCCGGTGATCGCTGCGGATTTCCCGGATCCGGATGTCATTCTGGTGAATGACACATACTACATGGTAAATACCACCATGTTCGTGTTTCCGGGCGTCACGATTCTCAAATCCGACGACTTGGTGAATTGGCAGTACTGCGGCAATGCAGTTCAGCGGTTTGATTTTAGCCCTTGCTATGATCTGGATGGATGCAACAGGTACGGCCACGGCCAATGGGCGACAAGTCTCAAGTACCACAACGGGAAGTTTTATTTATTATTCATAACTCTGAACGAAGGTGGATTCCTTTGCACGGCGGACAAGCCGGAAGGTCCATGGGAAATACGCAAACTTCCTAAAGGTTTCTACGATCCGGGACTGTTCTTTGACGACGATGGAAAGATCTATGTAGCGCATGGTTACAATCAGATCTTTGTCACCGAACTCGACAAGAATTTTGCTCCAAAAGGAAATGACTCGCTCGTGTACACGGGAGATATTCGCCGTGGACTGGAAGGGACACACGTCTATAAAATCAACGGCTATTACTATCTCTACAGCACGTATGGCGGTCTTGACGGATTCCAGGCGGCGCTGCGCTCGAAGAGTATTTACGGTCCCTATGAACAGAAAGTGGTTATCCGAGACACCACGCACGGAGTGAATTATGGTATCCATCAAGGAGCCCTCATTGAAACACAAACAGGCGAATGGTGGACTATGCTTTTTGTTGA
>CAZOIM010000292.1:0-3100 GCA_964579855.1 uncultured Ignavibacteriaceae bacterium
TAATGCCGGATACAGAAGTCTATTAAGAGTGCTTCAAGATTGGCAGAACCAATTACGACGCAGAGAGACTGGAGGGTAGAAGGGTAGATTATAAGTGGTGACTTCAATCCATTAGTCGAATCAACGCTCTTCGATTTCGGTTCTCTCTATCCTTTAAACTTGGATTCGGAGAACAACGTACAGAACGTCACGACGGTTTTCCCATCACGTATTCGTGGATTGATTGCGCCGCCTTCTTTCCGGCACCCATTGCTTTGATGACTGTCGCGGCGCCGATGACAATGTCACCTCCGGCCCAAACTCCATCTCGGGAGGTCTTGCCGCTGTCGTCTGCAATAATGTTGCCATGTTTGTTGGACTGCAATCCGGGAGTGGTCTTGTTGATCAGAGGATTCGAACCATTGCCCGTTGCGACAATCGCCGATTCAACCTCAAGGCTGAACTCGCTCCCGGCAATTGGTATGGGCTTGCGACGGCCGGAAGCATCAGGGTCGCCAAGTTCCATCCGTTGACATTCCATGCCAATCAGCCAACCATTATTGCCGATGAAACGAGTCGGGTTGGTTAGGAGGAGAAACTCGATGCCCTCTTGTTCTCCGTGATGGATCTCTTCTTTGCGTGCGGGCATTTCAACTTGAGAGCGGCGGTAGACAATATACACTTTCTCTGTCCACGGCAGCCGACGGGCCGTTCGGGCTGCATCCATCGCAGTGTTGCCACCACCGATAACTGCGACGTGCTTCGCCATCGGAATCGGAGTATCCGCATTGTCCGGAAAATTGTATCCCTTCATCAAGTTGACTCGAGTGAGGAATTCGTTCGCTGAATAGACACCATTCAAATTCTCACCGGGCACTCCAAGAAAATATGGCAATCCCGCGCCCGTTCCGATGAACACGGCATCGAATCCGTCTTGAGTCATGAGTTCATCAATAGTTTGCGTCATGCCAACGACAAAATCGCATTTGATTTGCACGCCGAGCCGTTCAAGGTAATTCACTTCTGCTTCAACGATTTTCTTGGGCAGCCTGAATTCTGGTATGCCGTACACCAATACACCGCCCGCCTTATGAAGCGCTTCAAATATCGTAACGGAATGGCCCAATTTTGCCAGGTCTCCTGCTACGGTTAACCCCGCAGGACCGCCTCCGATCACTGCGATTTTGCGCCCGGTCGGTGAAGGCAAGTCCGGAATGTTGATTTTGCCAGAAGCACGCTCCCAGTCGGCAATGAATCGCTCAAGTCTTCCAATGGCGACTGGCTCTACCTTGGCTCCTATAGTGCAGACGACTTCGCATTGCTCTTCCTGTGGACAGACTCGACCGCACACGGCCGGAAGGGCATTTGTTTCCTTGAGTTTTTGAGCTGCCAGCTCGAAATTACCCATTGCGGTGTGATAGATAAATTCCGGAATTTTTACATTTACCGGACATCCTTCCACACATTTTGGGTTCTTGCATTGGAGGCAACGTTCGGCTTCCTCCATTGCCATTGCCGGAGTGTAGCCAAGCGGCACCTCGAGGAAATTCTTTGCTCGTTCAAGAGGATTCTGTTCAGGCATTGCATGCCTTGGAATCTTCATCCTGTCTTTGTTTGTCAGTTTCCTCGGCGCAACTGTGGTCTCTTCGTTGTTCATACTCTTCTGGTTCACATTATGATGATCAGATCTAAGGCCGCAGACTTGGTTTCACCAGGCGGCAGTTTCGCGCTGTTCCTGGGTTTTGCAAATCTTCTCGAATATTTCCATCGAAATCTTTTCCTGAGGAGAGTACATTTTCTGTCTTGCGAGGAGCAGGTCAAAATCGACTTGATGGGCATCGAATTCCGGACCATCAACGCACGCGAACTGCATTTTGTCGTTGACGATCACGCGGCATGCGCCGCACATTCCGGTTCCATCCATCATAATGGGGTTGAGACTGACCAGGGTTTGGATTCCATAAGGGCGCGTAAGGTCGGCTACAGCTCTCATCATGACAACCGGGCCAATTGCCAGGACTGTGTCTATGTGTTCTTTGTTCTCAAGCATTTGCTTGAGAACGGTGGTGACAAATCCCTTTGTGCCATAACTCCCGTCATCGGTGGCAATCCGCACTTCATCTGAGATGCCCCGCATTTCGTTCTCCATTAACATCAACTCTCTGGTTCTTGCCCCTATGATTGAAACAGTGCGGTTCCCAATCATTTTGTGAGCCCGTACAATCGGATGGATCGCTGCTATGCCAAATCCACCGCCGAGTGCCACAAGAGTCTTGTTCGCTTCCACGTGGCTTGGAATCCCAAGCGGGCCGACGATATCCATCAGCATATCTCCAACTTTCATCCTGCCGAGCATAATTGTTGTCTTGCCAATGGCTTGAACGTACAACGTAATAGTTCCCAGGTTGGCATCCCAATCAGCAAGCGTAATGGGGATGCGCTCCCCGTCGTCGCAGATTCGCAGGATAATAAACTGTCCGGCTCTTGCTTTCCTTGCAACGTCCGGGGCCGATATAACATATCGATAGACCTTTGCGGCCAAGTCATTCTTCTCGAGGATTTGGAACACAGGACACCGATGTAGTGAGTAAAATGATGTAACAGACACCATTTTCTACCCAATTACTGTGCCAGTTGTTTTTAGCTTGAAAAAGGGTTGACCGAGGTTTTAGCTTTGCACAATCGGGAAGAGAGTTTAGTCCATTTCCATAATTAGGAAAGACTTACGGCAAGTGGACGGGTAGTGCGAAGGATACGATGCACGCTCTGTCGTCCATCGCAATGAGGTTTGGTCCTTTTAGAATTGCTCGCCAATGAAGACAAAACGCGAATGCTACTTCAACCCCCGCTTCTTTTTTTCGATGATAACCTGAGTATCCAACGGCTCAGAACATATCGGACAGACATATCTGTGGGTTGTCTCGTTGAGATCTGGTTCGCGCATTTGCTTACAATTGGGGCAGCGGACCACAATCGGTTTGTCTGGTTCGTACTTCGGCATCTGTTGACTCCTGAATCAAGGAAATTTTCGGTCAATGTGCAGGAACTACGTTCAAAAAGCAACCAGAATCCTTCATTGGGGAACGGATGTCGCGGAGAACGACTGAGAATTCTACTCGTA
>CAZOIM010000293.1:0-3074 GCA_964579855.1 uncultured Ignavibacteriaceae bacterium
CCAATGTCACGAAATATGGATTGGGATAGCCGGTATCCGGTCCAGAGGTGATCTGGGCGCGAATCGCGAAGAAACACAATGTAATGATAGCATAGCCAGCATAGATCTTCCATTCCCGATTCAGGAGGGTTTTGAAGTCTGAAGACCGCCGTTCAATCCAGAGGTCACTGAGAAAGAGAATAATGGGGAGTGATGCAGTGAGTTCTTTGCTCAAGAGGGCGAGGACAAACAACGGCAGAGCGCACCATCGTAGCGCCGGATGCGTTCTTCCATAGATGTGCAGAGCCAAACAGCCGAGCAGAAAGAGCGCGGCGAGTGAATCTGTACGGCCTGCCACGTACCACATCACTTCACCGTGGGCGAAGAATTCGGTAAAGAGGACGGAACTTAACAGGTAGACAATGCCCGGGCCGATCAAACGATAATAGATTACGCAGGCGAGAGAAACGCAGCCAAAATAGATCAGAATATTGGTGATGAGCAGACCCAGAGGGTTATTCCTCCCATATATCGCACCATCGAGCCAATAGCTCACGACGACGGTCGGCCGGAAGAATCGTACCTTCTCCTGAACATTGATCCACCACAACTGGTCCCATCTATTTTCGATGACGGAAGCCTTAAGGAAGTTTCCCCAGAAATCCTGATTCAGATGCCGTACCTGTTCAAGATAGCGGAAATCGTCGGGTTCGAGTTGTGGATTATGAAACACTGGATATGCGGTGTATGCGACGACAACCGCGCAGGCTGCTATGGAAATAATCAGCCACAATCTTTTGTCGACCGATCGTTTTTCGTTCACGATGATTTGTGCTGGAATGTCTAAGCGATAAATTATGACATTATCTGATTATGCAAAAGGCCGAATCTCTTCTACATTCCACGTTGCCATAGGGCAGGAGTATGAATGCAATCACCCGAAAAAGACCGCGATTGAAGGACAAGTCCCCTCTACTCGTCGATTCCGACTTTGCCCCACTCCCCAAAACTCGCTACCTTACTCCCGAATCTCCACCCATTCCAAGGAATAAGCCATGAAGAAATTCTCTCCATTCGTATTTCTGTTCGGCATTTTGATTCCGCTCGCAGGCGCAATTGCTCAAGACAAGAAACCCCTTCCCCGCACCGCCTACGGTCAATACGATGAGTCCAAAGTCCCGCAATACATACTCCCGGATCCACTGGTTCTCTCCGACGGCAAACGTGTGAAGGATACATTGACCTGGAATATAACGCGGAGGCGGGAAATTTTGGGAATGTTTGAGACGAATGTCTATGGCAAGGCAGCGATTGGTCGACCAGCTGACATGCATTGGGAAACTACATCGGTCGATAGCAACTCGCTCAACGATTCCGCCATTACAAAGAAAGTGACGATCTATTTTTCGAAGAAGAACGCCTGGCCCAAGCTCAACGTCACCATCACTATGCCGAAGACCGGTAAACCGGTCCCCGTGTTCCTCGTCTCCACCTGGGGTCCGAACGCGAAGTTGCTGATCAGAAACGGATTCGGACTCGTGACATATGACGCACGGGAAATCGAACCGGACAACAAGGATAGCGCATACGCGTTCGGGATAAGAAAATTCTTCGATTTCCCGGAACGTATAGAACCGGCGGCTGATGAATGGGGAACGATTGCGGCGTGGTCGTGGACGGCGAGTCGCGTGATGGACTACGTCGAAACCGATCCCGCAATCGATTCCCGGAAAGTCTGTATACTCGGTTTCTCCCGTTTCGGCAAGGCTGCCATGTGGGCCGGCGCCCTCGATCAACGTTTTGCGATTGTGTTATCCTGCGAATCCGGATGCGGCGGCGCAACCCTTGTCCGTCGCGGCTACGGCGAAACTGTGAAACTGATCAACGATCAATTCCCGCATTGGTTCAATGGCAACTTCAAGACATTCGACAATCGCGTGAACGATCTTGCCGTCGATTGGCATATGCTGATTGCCCTGATGGCACCGAGACCCGTGTATGTCTCGACGGCTGAGCTGGATCGGTGGGGCGATCCGCACGGTACGTTCTTGGCGGCGAAGGCTGCCGAGCCTGTGTATGCGTTATTTGGCGAGAGAGGATTGGGTGTGAAAGAAATGCCGTCCCTCGAAACGTCCGTGGGAGATTTCATCGGGTATCATATGCGGAAGGGAAAGCACGGCATCACCGATTATGACACCGGGAAATTCCTCGACTTTGCTAGGAGACACTTCGCAGCAATGGACGCCGGGAATCCGCGGTAATGTCATACTGAGCGAAGGATCTGCCCACCACGACATAGTCATCCTGATCTTTGTAACGACGTATCACGCTACGTCGCTATCCTGAAAGCTCCGTTCCAACCTCCATTGTCGTCGTTTTTGTGTGTCGGCCGCTGAAATTCGGCTGTGTCTGGTTAGACGAGCCTTGTGTGGCAGGTCTCAATCGCGGCGTTTATTAAAACGCCCCTACGAAAAGACGTTCTTAGCCCGCTTCTTCTATGTATTGATATTGTATTTGCGCGTTGGCCCCCGAAATCATTGGCGCTGTGCGGTCGCGTAACAAGGTGAACTAATTTAGACGTGGCCTCCCTTTGAGCCACAGTAATCATCGTTCACATCACATACCCTCAATCTCCCTCCAGAGTGCGCTTTGATTTCGTGTGTGCTTTCTTGGTTACTTCTTTGCACAAGCAAAGAAGTAACGACTCCACGTCTAGTGGGACGCGATATACTGCTTTTGTTCCTATCCAGAAAGTAACCGCCGCACGCGTAGTGCGATGCGTTCTCCCGCTTCTATCCTCAGATACCCAGCTTGTAAGTCTCAATCGCGGCGTTTATCAATACGCCGCTACGAAAGATTTCTTTAACCCACCTCGTCGGTTTTTTGCTTTTGTGTGCTGGCGTCCGAAATCACCGGCGCTGTGAGTTGGGAGCTTCTGATGAAACCCAATCAATTACACCATTCCCAACCTTGGAGACATCATTATTCTGACACTGAACCATATTTCATCTTCAGAGTGCGTTTTGATTTCGCGCGTCCTTTCTTGGTCACTTCTTTAGACGAGTAAAGAAGTGACTGCCGCACGCATAGTGCGA
>CAZOIM010000294.1:0-3058 GCA_964579855.1 uncultured Ignavibacteriaceae bacterium
GGCGATCAGGATCGTCGAGAATATCAGATTTCTTTTCATTGTCTTTCTCCTTACTACCTACTCCTTACTCGGTTCCACGTTACTTCACCTTCTCTTTTCCCCCGCGTCTCTCCCTTTCGGGCAGTTTGTCGATAAGGTATTCGGTATTGTATTTTAATAGAGCATACGCTTCACTCGTCATAATGACCCAGTCTTTCCTATGCTGCCACCAGTCTCCCCGGTCGTGATCATGCTTCTTTTCTTCTATCTGACTCCGTTTCCAGATGCGATCTACCTTGTTGACGAGCATCTGAAGGTCCATCCGCGCTTTAACCGAATCACTGTGCTGTAAATCTCGTTGAGCCATTGTGAGGCGGCGCTTGATGTTCTTCTCGATGCCATCTTGAGGATGCTCGTCGTTGTCGCAGTCGTCGTCGCGATTTTTTCCCAGCCAGCCGAGACCTACTGATCGGTTGGCATACGATTGAATAGTGTCCAGAAACACAAGAGCAATAAATGAACCCTGGGGAATCAACGGTGCAATTGTTGTCCCTTGCACCATTTCCTCATACCAGGGTCTGAAGATGTCTTTATCCTTGTATCCCAGCGCATACAGGCTATCCACTTGATCTTCTGTCACCGGTATGACCCAGCCTTCACACCAGAATCGTTTGACAGACGGCAATCCTTTTGATTCAAAAGATATCCGAATGGACTCGCCAGGATTGAGACAGCTGGCGTAGGGCCTGTGGATGTCGTTGTAGTTCGCGATCGTATCGCCAACACCAAAAATGACTTGCCCCACTACCGTGGTATCTCGTGGGAATGCGACTACATCATCAGTCCAACCAAGCCACTTTTTCGGGCCAGAGTTTGCGAATCCCTTGATTGTTCCATCATTTTGGACGCCTAAGTCTCCTGCCTCAATTCTTACCCCTTCTATGGGTTGGGGACTCGTTACCAGGTTCTGAAGAAAGTAATTATAAGTTAGGCAAGAATCGTGTTCAGCTACAGCGGCGACTATTTGTGCCTCAAGCTTGCTTTTGTACCACGGGAATCCCTGAGTATGTGTCTTTCCGTAGACAAGAATGAATGCAAGTATAAGAATTCTTCTCATTGTAGTCCTTTCACCCCGTTTATTGATGATGAAAATGCGGAAACTTTGACGTGCCTTGTGTTGTCTGACCCTCATCTTCAAACCGCCAGCCCTTTCCACTGAAAGCATCCTTTAATTGCTTTAGTCTGCTCAGATTTTCAATGTCGACATCCTTTCCGATCCTGTGTGACCCGTGGCCACGAGTTTTCCACTCGTCTTTTATGTCTCTTCGCCATTCGCCGAAAATGTCGAACCCACCACCTAAAGGTAAACTTATGTCATTGAGTTTCATCTTTTCATGTTTCGTATTCCACTCAGCGTTTCGAAAAATCTTTGCCGCATCTTGAAGACTAGCTTCTCCCGAGCTATCTATCCAATGATTATTGTCAGGAGTCCGGGAATTCGGATACAAGTTGTCAAGTCTTGGTCCATGATGGTTGTCTGTCCCTCCAGATCTATCATAATCTTCTTCTTCTTCCAAGAGGACTAAACGAGGTATCCTCACTACTACTGTATCTGTATCGGCAATAGCCACAAAATCTGATAGAGTTGCGATAATCCGTTCTTTTCCGCCAAACATTGAAGCTAGATATGACGTTCGTAGTGTGTCGGTACCAGTCTCGAACTCTTTGGTTTTTACGGTATCTTTTATCGAGTCTCCCCAATATCCTGTCGGTCTATTTACTGTATGTGAGTGTCCTCCAGAACTGTCTACCGAAGTACTTGTCAGCTTGACGGAATAGGGCACAGGAAGGGTATAGAGTATTCCTGAGACCGTCACTGCTACTTTCACTTTTGTGCGACTCTCAGTAGTGTCAATAAGGTATGTGCGACCGTCGCTGCTCGGATAAAACGGCTTGATTGAATCTTGAACAGCAACGACCTTGATCGCTGGTTTGAGGATTATATACTTTGCTCCGACCTTAGTCACATCACTTACTTGGGCAACCATGATTTGTGATTTCGGAAATTGGGGTTTATCACCTCCTTGCAATATTTTTGAAACATATGAGGGTTTGATCTGCAACTTCTGTTGTGACACTGCAGCAATAACCGGGGGAGGTACCACTGATTTCTTTGCGGCTACGATCTTTACAGTTCCCGATCGAAGAGTGCCGTAGGAGATATTGGCTAGAGTTGTTTCCACCGTGTCACCAGCGAAGGGAATGAAGTCGGCGAATGGCCCCCCATCATCAAACGTCAGCATCATCGAGGTGCTCGTATCAATGGCGACTTCCTGGCTATCTTTGTCAACGGCGATCACTGTAAGATCTGCTGTTTGCCGATACTCAAGCGTGTCTCTGCTCAACTTAACAACAAATCGTGCAATCCCAGAAGATTGTTGTGCCACTACCGTCAACTGCGTTGAACCCTTCACCATATCCCTTCCCGTAAACGGAATGACACTCGGGGGATAATAATCGACCATTCCTCCTTCTCCGGTTTTCTCAACGGCAATCCGCACACGAACGCTGTCTTTCGGCTGCTGTTCGTTCGCATAAAATCTTGTCTCCAAACCGCTGTACGGTCCTGCATTAACAAGGGAAGTCACATCGGTGAGTGTATCACCGACCTGTCGCACGAAAGAACTATCATCACTTCCGTACCAGAGTGTCCCGTACGCCAGACTGTCGACAATCCGAACGCGGACCGATGGCATCACTGGCCGGTAATACTGCCGTCCGGCGGCGTCCACCGATCGTACTCTGATTGCAGTATTGCTTCCGTAATCGATCCTCAGCGAATCCGCCGACACCTGGAAAAAATACGGCTTGATCTTCACAGACGCAGTCTGTGTAATTCCGCCGCTGGTTGCCAGCACATTGACGAATGCACCGGATGAATCCGGGATCGCCCCGTCGGCCACGACTTCATAGTTATCCTGAATCTGTTGAACAGTGCCATTGACACTTGTCCCCATAGCGAGTCGCGTGTTGTAATCGTAGAACTGTGCATAGTTGCTCCCGCTTGTGATTTGCAGGT
>CAZOIM010000295.1:0-2937 GCA_964579855.1 uncultured Ignavibacteriaceae bacterium
ACACCTTGCGCGTCGAACTTGCCGATGGGCGCGTGCAGGAAATCACAATCAAGAGTCTCGAAGGCGATGGCAAAAATATCAGCGCCAAAATCATGGAGAACAAAGACGGCCAGACTTTGAGACAAGAGTCCACTGAAACGACAGAATCGGTTCCGCAATGAAATTTTCGCAACTGCTCATGAAAGCATCTTTACAGCGTGGTGTGCTGCTTCTTGCTTTCGCTCCTTTGCTGGCAAACGCGTTACCGGCTGGATCGGCGGAATGGCAATGGTCGGTTTCGGTTGATTCAATCATGTTGCCCAACTCCCGCGAACATCCGCGCGCCTTTTTGTGGATTCCGTCGGACTGCAAACGGATTCATGGCGTGGTGGTTGGCCAAAACAACATGCTTGAAGAAGGAATTTTGCAACATCCCGATTTCCGTAAAACATTGGCTCAACTCGGCTTCGCCGAAATCTTGATCGCGCCGACCTTCGACACGTGGCAGAACGCGACGAACAGCGACGCCACGAACACGAAATTTGACGCGTTGTTGAAATCGTTGGGCGACGAATGCGGCTACGCGGAACTGCAATTCGCGCCCATCGTTCCCATCGGCCATTCCGCGATGGCGAGTTATCCGTGGAATTTTGCCGCGTGGAATCCGGCGCGCACGCTCGCGATTTTGTCCGTTCACGGCGACGCGCCGCAAACCGATTTGGTCGGCAACGGACGTCCGAACGTGGATTGGGGCGGCCGCAACATTGACGGCATTCCCGGTCTGATGGTCATGGGCGAATACGAATGGTGGGAGAATCGCATTGCGCCGGGGTTTGCCTTTGAAGCCAAATATCCGGCGACGCCGGTGGCCTTCCTTTGTGACGCCGGAAACGGACATTTCAACTCTTCCGAACAATTGGTGAATTTTCTGGCGATGTTCATTCGCAAGGCGGCTGAATGGCGGTTGCCAGCCCACGCGCCATTGGATCAGCCGGTGAAACTCAAACTGGTGGATCCGCGCAAGGGCTGGCTGGTGGACCGGTGGCGTCACGATCAGCCGCCTAATGCTTCGGCAGCTCCTTACGCCAAATACACGGGCAACCGCAGCGAGGCGTTCTGGTGTTTTGACAAGGGAATGGCCTTGGCGACGGAAAGGTATTACGATCGCGCGCGCGGCAAGCTGCCACAACTGACGGGCTTCATGCAGGACGGAAAATTGGTCGCCGTGAATCCGAAAGCTTTTGAACTGGTGCGATTGCAGGTCCCGCCGCTCGACGCCTCCCTGACGTTTCATCTGCAAGGCACGTTTCTGGACACGGTGCCGCCAGGCAATCCCCAGACTTGGACCGGTTTGACGAATGGCACGCCCATCGGTCATGCGACTCGCGGCGGGCCGGTGGTATTGTCGCGGATAACCGGCCCGGTGGAGCAGTTGGGTCCCGATACGTTCGCCATTTACTTCAATCGCTTGAGCATGCCCGTTGACCGGCGCATGGGTGACATCTGGCTCGTGGCGAAGCATCCCGGCAGCGCAAAATACAAGAGTGCCGTTGAACAGGCGTTGATGAAAATTCCAATCCGACTCACCGAAGGCGCAGAGCAACACATCACGTTTCCAACAATTCCGAATCAGAATTCCGGAACAAAACCGGTGAAGTTGAGCGCGACCTCCGACGCGGGGGTTCCGGTTTATTATTATGTCCGTGAAGGCCCGGCGGAGGTCGGGGGTGACACGTTGAAATTCACGGCGATTCCGCCTCGATCGAAATACCCCGTCAAAGTGACTGTCGTTGCGTGGCAATATGGCCGGTCAATTGATCCGAAATTGAAATCGGCAGAGCAGGTGGAGCAGGAATTTTCATTAACCAAATGAATCGTCCTCCGTCTGCAACGCCATGAAATTGAAACTCACCACACATTATTTGCCGGAAGCATGCTGCTGCTTTTGGGAAGACGCGCAATTCGAGCCGGGCGGACTTTTTTACACGCGGCCCGACTGGATCAACATGGGTTTCGGCAATGGCGGACTGAAATATCCCGGCGATTTGCATTCTGCGGAAGCCGGGGAAAAGTTGCCGATTGCGAAAATTCCCGATGGCGTGCATTTTCGTCCGGGCGATGAAAGTGTTTATGCCGGCAAGGCGGATTTTTACACGCTGCGATACGGCGATTATTTGATTGGCATGAACATGACCACGGACAAGACGTTTGAATTGAAGACGCCCGATGAGCCATCTCAAGCCAAAGAACTGGTTTCCGGAAAAATTGTGAAACTGGACGCGCCGCTCAAGGCCGCGCCGCGCTCGACGGTGGTGCTGTGGCTCAAAAACTGATGCGACCATGAAATCTTCGAAACATATTTTACTTTGGCTGGTATTGATGGCGTCTGTTGTTCCCGTATTGCCGGCGGAGTGGCAGTGGTCGTTGGCAGTCACCAACAGCAGGGAAAATCCCGGCGCGGTGCGGGCGTGGTTGTGGATTCCGTCAAACTGCGGGCACATTCGCGGCGTGGTCGTGGCGCAGCACAACATGGAGGAGATTTCGATTCTGGAAAATCCGAAATTCCGCGCGGCGCTGGCGGAAATGAACTTCGCGGAAATCTGGGTCGCCCCGTTTTTTGATCACTTATTCCGCTTCAACGAAGGCGCGGGTGAAACATTTGATTCGATGGTGGACGCGCTCGCGGAGGAATCCGGTTACACAGAATTAAAATTCGTGCCGGTCGTGCCGATGGGACATTCCGCCGCTGCAAGCTGGCCCTATTATTTTGCCGCTTGGAATCCGGGGCGCACGCTCGCGGCGCTTTCCGTGAGCGGCCAGTGGCCGTATGTCCGCAGCAGGGATTTCGCGCCGGACATCTGGGGCGACCGCAACATTGATTTCATTCCGTGTTTGGAAAGCATGGGCGAATACGAATCCGCCGACACCTGGTCGCGCGAAGGTTTGTTGGAACGGCAG
>CAZOIM010000296.1:0-2827 GCA_964579855.1 uncultured Ignavibacteriaceae bacterium
TGTCTCAATCACCTGGTTTCGTTTTTTAAGTCGGAACAGAAGACATGACCCCCATATCAGATGATCCGACCGTGTGATTTTTGCCGACGAGAATATCAGAATGAGCACAATGATACATCTTCTCAACTATCTCCTACCGGCGCTCTATTGGATCACCGTATGGAGTTATGCAAAAGCATTTTTCAAAAATTCCGTTATTGCCAAGAAAGTGAAGACGCCTCTTCTGGTGATGACGATCTCGAGTCACATGATTTATCTTATCGCAAGGACAATTGAATTCGGACATCCTCCCATCACCAACATTTACGAAATTCTTTCCGTTCTCTCTTTAACAACGGCCTTATCCTATCTTGCCATTGAAATCATAACTAAAGTAAAAAGCACCGGATATTTCGTACTTGTAATATCTTTCTTCTTCCAGTTGCTCTCGACTGCACTTATCCAGGAAGTGACGAACGTAAACCCCGTACTGAAGAGTAATTTGCTTGGCTTTCACGTCGTGAGCGCATTGCTGGGCTACTCTGCGTTTGCAATTTCAGCCGTCTACGGCTTTCTCTATATTATGCTCTATCATCACATTAAGTCCAATCGATTTGGCGTCATCTATGACAATCTTCCCGACCTCGAAAAGCTCGAACGTATGGCTACAGTTTCTGTGATCACCGGTTTTATCCTTTTGACAGTAGCAATCATTGTCGGTCTCGTTTGGCTTCCAAAGGCGTTCGAACATTTTTCTTATTTCGATCCCAAACTTGTTGGCACGATTGTCATCTGGTTCATGTACGGCATAGGGTTGTTCGCAAAACGATCCATCGGATGGCAGGGAAGAAGGATAATGATTCTGTCGATCGTTGGCTTTGTGGTCGCCATGCTCTCACTCACAGTTGTCAATGTTTTTCTGAGTGGATTTCATAATTTCTATTAGGAACAACCAGTCCTGAGCGAATAAAGACGTAAATGAACCTTGCTCTCATAGGAATAAACCACCGGACAGCGCTCCTCGATGTGCGGGAACGACTCTGGTTCTCCGACGCTGAATTGCCGCCTGTTCTCGCACAGATGAGAGACAAGTTCTTCACCGAGTGTTTCATCGTCTCTACGTGCAATCGAACAGAACTGTACGGTATTATCGACAGCCAGAAAATCCAGGGAAATGCAACTGCAGTCTACGACAACGCCAGCGCTGCCCTTGTCGCGCTCAAATCCGCTTCGCAGTTCGTTCTGCCTCAACATCTGTATCGACTGTTCGGGTGCAAGGCTGCTGCGCACTTGTTCAAAGTGGCTAGCGGAATCGATTCCATGGTCATTGGCGACATACAGATACTGAATCAAATCAAGAGCCATTATCATCTGGCTTCAGGTGAAGGTACCATCGGCGTGTTTCTTAATCGTCTCGTGCAGACTTCCCTTCGCGTTGGGAAACGCGCGAGAGCAGAAACGACGATCTGCGAAGGAGCAGTATCGGTAAGCTACGCTGCAGTGGAGCTCGCCAATAAAATCTTTTCGAACCTCTCGGAAAAAAAGGCATTGCTCGTCGGAGCCGGGGAAACCGGAGAACTCGCCGCGAAAAATCTTGTCGGAAGGGGCGTCGCTTCCCTTTCGATCGCAAACCGGACGCGTGCAAAAGCAGAAGAACTCGTTAAAGATCTCGGTGGATCAGTTGTCGATTTCGACCAACTCGAAGGCGCATTGCAGGACATCGACGTGTTGATCACATCCGTAAGCAGTCAAACGTATATCCTCAATCCCGATCAGCTTCGACGTATCATGAAGGCAAGGTCAAATGCCCCTTTGCTTGTCATCGATATCGGCGTCCCGCGAAACGTGCATCCGGATGTGAACAAACTCGAAAACGTGTTCCTGCACGACGTGGATTCACTTTCGAGGATTGTCGATCAGAATCTGGCGCGGCGTAAATCGGAGATTGCAGCCGTCAACACGATCGTCCTGGAAGAACTCGTCGGTATGCGACAATGGATCGAGTCACTTCAAGTGAGTCCCACCATCAGCGACCTTCGCGAATTCTTCGAGTCCGTCCGGACCGATGAAGTCAAAAAGCATATAAACCGGTTTTCAGAACAGGACAGAGAATTAGTCGATCTTGTAACAAAACGTATCGTCAACAAACTTCTGCATTTGCCGACAACGAATCTGAAGAATGGCAATGGCGAAAGTGCCGAAGAACGTCACAAGAAAATCCACGTCATCAGGGGACTTTTTGGCCTGCACAAGGATGAACCGGTTGACCATCAACAGGACGAGGAAGAAAACAGTTGACAGACCGATCCACCATCGTTATCGGCTCGCGCGGAAGTGAACTCGCACTGTGGCAATCCCGCTGGGTGCAGCACGAACTCAAGAGACTGTACCCGTCCATGGTCATTGATATTCACGTTATCAAGACGCAGGGCGATAAGATGCTGGACGCACCTTTGTCAAAGATTGGAGACAAGGGACTCTTCACAAAGGAGCTCGAGAGGGCTCTCCTCGACCATCGCATTGATCTTGCAGTTCATAGTCTCAAAGACATTCCCACGCAAGTGGGTGATGGATTGATCCTCGCCGCCATTTGCGAGCGGGAAGATGTGAGTGACGTGTTTATTTCACATCCTGAAAAGAAGTATCCATCCCTCGCAACTGTGCCACCGAACGGGACCATAGCGACGGGCAGCCTGAGACGACGGTGTCAGATTTTGAGGATTCGACCAGATATCACGATTGCTGAGATTCGAGGGAACCTGGGAACACGTGTGGAAAAACTGAAGAATTCCAATTGGGATGGGATGCTCCTGGCGAAAGCCGGCATTACACGCCTGGGACTCTCGGA
>CAZOIM010000297.1:0-2803 GCA_964579855.1 uncultured Ignavibacteriaceae bacterium
AAACGTGTTATGGGGCTTCTCCAATCTTGTGATCGGATATTTGCTGCTCAGGGCGGGAAAAATCTCGAAAGAGAATACGTGGGGTATAGCACTTCTCTTCGTTGGAATCTTGACGATGGCAATTATGCTGAGCTATAGTTTTGTCGGGATTCAGCGTTAAGACCAGACATTGAGTGTACCTCTCATAAGGAAACGCGAAGATGGGTAATCTCTACAACGTGCACGACAAAGAAGAAATCATTCGTCGAATTCGCTCCCTAACGCCTGAATCGAAAGCTAAGTGGGGATCGATGACAGCGGATCAAGTGATGTGTCATGTTGCGGACCCAATTCGTGCTGTCCTGGGTGTTCGTCCAACATCCTCGGCCGTCCCGTTCTTTCTCAAACCACTTGTCAAATGGCGCCTTCTTAACAAACCGCGCGTGCATAACTCACCAACGCTCAAGCTCTTTCGTCAGGGTAATGGGGGAGAAGGCACGAAGCCAAACGAGTTCGAATCCGATCGATCAGTGTTGCTTGAACTCATCGATACATTATGCGCGAAGGATGACAATTTTCCCTTCAAACATCCTGCCGCCGGAACTTTGAAGCGAGAAGAAGCCGGGGCCATTGTGTGGGGCCACCTCGATCACCATTTGGGTCAGTTTGGCGAGTGATCGAATATACATCGCCATTTGTTCACTGAACCCCACTTGAGGGTGTTCAAATCAATCAGGCTTCTACAACGGAAATGAGGTAGTTGGTGAGGTTATACTTCTTTGCTTTCAAGGCGGGCAATGGCATCCTGGACAATTGCAGGCCATTCTTTCTCAGAAATCTCTTCATGCCAAAAGAAACCGGCTCCGTCAAGAAAACCCCGGATAATGTTGCCTACATCAACCCGGTTTGCGTTCACATAGTCCGGATCCTTCTGAATTAGTGCCATTAAGGAGCGGACATATTCGACTGCAGGAGGTTTTAAGAGTTGGTCAATGACTCTTTCTTTGGCGTTCATCAGAATTGTCTACATTGAAGGGAATTGTTACTAGCTTATGGAGTCTGGGAGAAAAAGTCAAGTGCTTTGTTCAAACAACCTTGACACACACGCCGCATCGACGTGCCGAGACTAATGCTCTGAAAAACCAACGGGGAAGGGATCAAAGTGACTATTACAGAACAAAGTCGTGGTAAGGTGATTGTATTGAAGCTCAAAGGGAGCTTTATGGGCGAACCGGAGGCATCCCTTTTCCACAAGAAGAAGTTTCAACTGATCGAGGCAAAACAGATTAGCCTTGTTCTGGACTGTTCAGAGATGGCGATGATCAACAGCTCCGGTCTCGGATCTCTGATTTCGGCTCTGGTTTCATTACGCGCATTGGGTGGCGACTTGCGCTTCGCAAATCTCAGCGAGACAATCAACTTTGTGATTCAGAAAGTACAACTTGATAAGGTATTCAGGATATTCGGAACCGTGGAGGAGGCAGCAATGAGTTTTGAGGATCATCTGTAGTAACGAGGGCTGTGCCAGGGATTCAGGTGTTTGTTGGAGATGTTAAATGTGGTGATCTGGTTCCGGAAAGATTCAGCCATAGGCCCGAAACATAGTTAGGCTTCCAGCTGCCTGACCGCAGTCACTTCTTCGCCTGCCCAACCAAAGGCGCCAAACAATCTTGTTAGACCCTTCGCTTTCGCTCAGGATGACTTTTCCCATGAAAGCGCAATTCGATCCGGAGAATCATGCCACCCACACCTCACCAATGATTTCGGAGTCCGTGGCGCAAAAGAAGCAAACGGTGGCAATTGGATTGGCTGGACATCCAATATCTATGAAATCATTGGGCAAAAAACATTGCGAACTTACTGACTTGGCAGGCGCTCACTAACACTAAACACACCTCCTCTTTCAAATAGGATTAACTACTCTTTCATCCGTTCGGGCTATTACGCTTTGCGTGTTTTTTCGATAGCGTACGTATGGAAGCCCTTACTCTAAGAGATCCGGTCTATCTAAGAGCGCAGCCGCTCTCCATTCCATAGTTGTATCGTTTTCCAATCCTTTTGGGTGAGGCAGGCTTACTAAGCGAGCTTTCATCCATATTTCGCGAAAGAGAACTATTATGTGTTTTTCAGCAGAAGCGAGTTTTGCAGGCGGTGTAATCATTTCGGCGATAGGTGTTGCGACTGTTAGGGAAGTTCATAAACCTTCGCAGCTGATCTTTGCAAGTATCCCTTTGTTTTTTGGATTGCAGCAATTTACAGAAGGATTATTATGGTTAACCTTGCGGAATCCTCATCTTGCCCATATAGAAACCTTGTGCACATATATGTTTCTAATCATGGCGGAGGTTCTTTGGCCCATGATGATTCCTCTTTCAGTTCTCCATATGGAAAAGAGTAACAAACGAAAAAAGATATTATGGGTCCTGCTCGCTATGGGGATATCGGTGTCGGTATATTATGCTTACTGTTTGTTGTTTTTCAATGTCACCCCGAAAATCATGGGATATCATATTCAGTATAAGAACAATTTCCCGAACTCTATGACAATGCTGGCTTTCATAACCTACTTCATCGCTTCCGTCACTCCTCTTTTTGTTTCGAGTATTAAGAGAACGCATTTGTTGGGCATATTAATGTCTTTTTCATTTTTGATTACAGCCGTGTTTTATTTGCAATATCTTGCGTCGGTGTGGTGTTTCTTTTCAGCACTCATGAGCGGGGTTATCTTCTGGATACTCAGAGATGCAAAGAAGAAATTCAATTTGGACAAATTACATGCGGTGGAGAATGAGGTCAAGAAGATAATCGGAAAAATGGAAACCCA
>CAZOIM010000298.1:0-2791 GCA_964579855.1 uncultured Ignavibacteriaceae bacterium
CCGGATGTTTGTTCAAATATCCAGCCCGCCGCCTTGTTCGAATACAGCCGCGCAGGCGGGATCATCCCGTTCGACAGGTTTTCCGATTTTGATTCCATAGCTCTGGGCCGAACTCCGAAGGATCTCCTTGAACCATTTCGTTCCAGCGATGGGCACTTTTACCAGGTTCCGTGGAAAACAAATCCGGTGATGATGTTTTACAATGTCCGCATGTTCGAGGACGTAGGAGTCAAAGGAGCGCCAAGAACGTATTCGGAATTCTTTGCCGCTGCGAAGAAACTCACGCGCGATCTGGATGGCGACGGACAGATTGATGTTTGGGCGGGTGAGCGGGACATTCGACCCATTTGGTGGCAAAGACTCTTTGATTTCTTTCCCTTTTACGTCGGGGCTTCTTCAGGCAAAACGTTGTTCAAAAACGGAGTGCCGGATTTCAACGATCAGGCCGCAGTAGACGTGTTTCGGTTCTTTCAGGAATGTTATCAGAAAAACTATTTCCCGCATACGTACTTCCAGGGAGGAGATCCATTTCTCCTGGAGAAGAAAGCGACACACTTTGCGGGTCCCTGGGAAATCGCCACGTTGCGTTCTCTTGCCCCCCAGATCCGATACGACGTTGCGCCGCTTCCTGTGCCGAACAATCACACCGGACCGGTGTACACCTATGGCGACTTCAAAAATATTTCTATTTTCGGGACTTCCAAACATCCACGCGAGGCGTGGGAATTCGTCAAGTTCCTGTTGCAGGCACGAAATGACTTGATGCTGTTGAAAATCACGGACCAAATTCCGGTGCGCGGAGATCTTCTGAAAAACCCACTCTTCGTCGATTATTTCCGGCGGAATCCCAAAATGGTGATGTTCGCCGAGCAAGCATTGTACACCCGCAGCATTGACGCCGGACCCGATCTGAAGGAAATTCTTGATGCCATTTCGCAGGAATATGAAGCGTGTGCCGTGTACGGGCGGATTACTCCATCCCAGGCTGTGTCCGATGCCATGAATCGAACAACGATGATTGTGGATTGGAACAAATGAAGATCTTCCCAACATCCGACCACCATCGTCACATGAAGAACAGAACGGGATACTGGTTTGTTCTTCCGTACGTCATTTTCTTTGGAACGTTCGTTGCCTATCCGCTGATTTTCTCGTTCATCCTGCTGTTCCACCGTTGGAATATTGTCACGCCGATGGAATGGGTCGGCCTCAAGAACTTTGAGCGATTGTTCCGGGACCCTCTGTTTTTCAAATCGATTTGGAACACCGTCATATTTCTGTTCATTCACATTCCGCTTCAGATCGTCGTTGCGCTTGGCTTCGCCGTGCTGCTGAGTTCTCGGTTAAAATTCCGTGGCTTTTTCCGGGCAATCTACTTTATGCCGGTGGTTGTATCGGGAGTCGTGGTGACAATTTTGTGGCAGCAGTTGTACGCCTACGATTCCGGACTCTTGAACCGGTTGCTGACCTTACTGGGATTGGAAAGAATCCCCTGGCTTATCAATCCGGATGTCGCGATGCCTTCAGTCGCATTGATGGCGACGTGGAAAAATGTGGGTATCTATATAGTCCTCTTTCTTGTCGGTCTACAGAATATCCCGCACTAATTGTACGAATCGGCGAGCCTCGATGGGGCGACTGAGACCCGGCAGTTCTTCAGAATTACGTTGCCGATGCTCAATCCCACGATGGTCGTCGTCGTGGTGCTCTCGACCATTGGCGGGTTCTCTCTTTTCATCGAGCCGTACGTGTTGACCGGAGGCGGACCTATGGAAAGCACGCTCTCGGGAGTTCTCTATATTTATAATCAGGCGTTCTATTTTGGGCATATGGGATATGCCGCAACGCTTGGATTTGTCTTCGCCTTGATTATTCTTTGCGTTGTATTGCTACAGCGCAAGGTTATCGAAACGGAGTCAACGTCGTGAAGACGCTCTTCAAATACGTTCTGCTTGTCATAGGGGCTGTGGTATTTGCATACCCGTTCCTCTGGATGATCGCGTCGTCGTTGAAGCCTGAATCTCAAATCGGCGGATTCGGATTATTGTCGACAAACTTTTCATTTCACAACTATACACAGGTCTTTACGAGGATTCCCATAGGCAGGGCGTTTGTGAACAGCATTATCGTTTCGTTCACGACAACCATTTCCGTCCTTGTGTTTGGTTCCATGGTTGGGTATGCGCTTGCAAGGTTACAGTTCGCAGGCAAAAGCATCATGTATGCGGTCGTGATATTTACGATGACGTTACCATTCCAGCTCACCCTTATTCCGCAGTACATACTCATGGTCAAGCTCGGGATCACGGACACGTACATGGCTCTCATTGCTCCAACGCTTATGACCGCATTCAGCATAGTTTTGTTCCGTCAATTCTTTCTGCAGATACCTCAGGCGTTAATCGACGCTGCACGAATCGATGGTTGCTCGGACCTACGGATCCTCTTCAGGCTTGTCTGGCCTCTTTCGAGACCTGTGTTGATCACGGTTTCGATTCTGACGTTTATGACGAGCTGGAACGAAGTCCTGTGGCCGTTGATCGTCGTTCGCGAACGCACGCTGATGACGATGCCGCAGCTTGTGACGTTGTTCACGATTGGGGGCGAGGCTGAATCTCTCCTGGGACTTCAGCTGGCGGCAGCGACCCTTCTTGCGCTTCCAGTCATTCTCGCGTATGCCTTCTTCCAACGGTACTTCATCGAAAGTATGGCGTCCTCAGGAATTAAAGGATAGAAAATGCACAATCAGTGTTTGAAAACGAGAGGGATAAACAAGTTGCTCGCCTTATGG
>CAZOIM010000299.1:0-2767 GCA_964579855.1 uncultured Ignavibacteriaceae bacterium
AAGTTTTCCCAGAAAACTGCGGCGGTTGAAGGGATTGTTGAATTCCGACATAGCAGGGACCTCCTTGTTCTGGTGGTATGTGGATTATACATCGTACAGCGTGCTCTCGGTAACAGAAGTGTCAAACAATAAAGGCAGAAGTTATGTTTCGTGTCATACAGAATCAAGAACCCTGCCTGCAATGGACGGAAAATAAGCAGCTCGCACGACAACCATCTGCTTTGCTATTTCGTCTTTAGTTCCGCATCCCAGTTGACTACAATCGTCATTGGCGTCTGATTCTGAGTCTCAGAAAGCATGTTGAGCAGAAAGCGCTTGCCGTCATGCGATACGTCGTAGCTTCCAGGCTGTGCGATTCCGGCGACGTCAAACAACGGATGAACATTTGACACGTCGATCGTGGAGGGTTTCAGGATTGTCTCAGCGACCATGACTTTGTTTTCAGGGCTTAGATAATACAGTTCTTTTCCATCCCGGCGCCAAAGAGGAAAAGCTCCGCCTGAGGTCGAGACCTGCCACCGACTTCCTTCACCCATGGTGGGCTTGATGTATACTTCAGTCTGTCCCGATTCATTGGAATCATAGGCGATCCACCGGCCATCCGGCGAGAACCGGCCGTCACTCTCATTGTATTCTGTTTGCACGAAAGGACTAGCTTTTCGGTCCTGGACTGAAAGAAGCCACAAGTCCTGCCCGGTTTGAGCGCCACCGTTGACTCCAAAAATCATGAATTTGCCGTCGGGAGACCAGTCGAATGGAAACTTGTCCTGGTTGGTCTGCAGCATCAATTCTGCCCCGCCGGCGCCCGAGGAAGTTCTTGAATAGAGATTGTACGTTCCCCCTTGGTTGGACGCATAACAGATCTTGCTTCCATCGGGCGACCAGATCGCACCCTGATTATACGAGGCCTCGAATGTGAATCGCGCTCTTGTCTCTCGGACGACATCCAGAATCCAAAGACTATTGTTGTGCGCCTGGTAGTCGTAGATTCCAGCGGCGATCCGCTGGGCGTCGGGGGAAAGACTCATACTGATGTATTCCGCAAGGCCTCCGACCACTCCAAGCCGTTTCCCGGTCCTGTCGTAGAAAATCAAGCGAGAACCGAGTTGAACATTGCCGGTTTGATAGACGAGGATCCCGTCCCGGGACGCTGTAAATAATCCCCGCGTAACGGAAACGTCGTATCCAATCCCTTCGGCGATGGTGACCGGCTCTCCTCTCAACTCAAGTCCCCCATCGTCAAAAGGTTGAGCAACGAGGTCCTTTTCCCGGACATATAACAGATATCCGGATGAATACACCGCGTTGGAGGATGTGACCACCAAGACTTTGTCGATTTTGCCGTCGAGAGAGGCAACACGCACAGTTCCTCCTTCGCCCTGAGCCCCGGATGCCACGGTTCGTGCGAAATAGAGAAAGTGTTTTCCGTCCGGCAGGAAGCTTGGCCACCGGTGGGAGTTCTCTTTTCGGCTCTGATCCAACTTGGTCAAAAGGGTGGGCGTCCCCCCCGAAGAGGATACCATCAACAAAGCCGAAGTTGGGCCCGGGGTGAAGATGATCGAGCCATCCGAATTCCAGGAGCCTCCCCGAAAATTCGGTGCAGCACAAATCGAAATGGGTGCCCCACCGGATGCCTCGACCTTTTTCAATCTGCCCGAAGCGAATCCGACGAACTGATTATCCGGAGACCAGAACGGAAAGACTGCACCCTCCGTCCCTGAAAGTCGTTGGGCTGTGAGTGATTGAAGCGCACGAACATAGAGATACCGCTTGCCTGTTGAATCGGCGGCAACAAATGCGATTCGCTTTCCGTCCGGGGAAATTACCGGCGGGCCGCCATAGTTTCCATAGAAAAAGAAATTCTCCTTCTCGGGTGGAGGGATGAGCGCGCGAATGACAGGTTTCTCCAGTCTAGGAGTGAACAGGTAGGCCACTCCGAAACCAAAAGCAACAAGCAATGAAACCGCACTCACAACCCAAAGAACACGTCCGGCGCGATTTGAAACTTGTTCGCGTGCGCCTTCAAAGGATCCGGCATAAGTTTTCTGTACAGGTCGGGCAGCCGTAATCCTGCTCATCCGTGTCTTGCTGGATTCCCGTTTGAATCGCTTGAGGTCATTGGCTACTTGTTTTGCCGATTGGCTCCGCTCATTTGGATCCTTTTCAAGACACTCCAGGACAATCGCATCCAGTGTCGCATCAATCTCCGGTTTTATCGATGACATCGGTGCAGGGTCAACGTTCACGATCTCGTACGCCAAAGCGGTATCGTGGACTCCTTTGAAGGGTTGCTGACCTGTGATGAGTTCATAGAGCACAACACCAAAGGAGAAGATATCCGACCGGTGATCGGCATCCTGTCCCTGCACTTGTTCGGGAGACATATATCCTGCCGTGCCCACTGTGCTGCCTTCTTTGGTCAATCTGGACACTCCTTGGAGCTTGGCGAGCCCGAAGTCCATAATCTGTGCAATGCCATCCTTGCGGATCATGATATTCTCGGGCTTGATATCCCTGTGCACAATCCCTTTCTCGTGCGCTGCCGCCAGGCCGTCGGCCATCTGAATACCGATGTCGATTGCTTGTTTGAAACTGACACCACTCTTTTTTTCCTGGAGAGTCTGTCCTTCCACATATTCCATGACGATGAATATCTGGCCATCGTGTTCCTGGATATCGTGGATGGTGCAGACGTTCGGATGATTGAGGGCGGATGCGGCCTTCGCTTCCTGGATGAACCGGGATTTATCTGCTTCTGAGGCGCTTA
>CAZOIM010000300.1:0-2765 GCA_964579855.1 uncultured Ignavibacteriaceae bacterium
TTCTCTGTGAACGGTTCTATGTTCTTGATTCGCTGCCATTGACCTCGGCCCGTCTTTCACGTATTTGATCTATCTGCTTCCGTAATTTGGCGCCTCCAATCCATTCGGTCAATGGCCTAATATCAATCAATACTTTGGATACGACAGGTGTGTCGACTATTTAATCCTCCCGTCGAACGAAATTCTGCAAAATCACGAATTGTTGGTTCAGGCAATTGGCCCTATGCACAAAGGTGCCGCAAAAGAACTTACGCTTTGTCTCCCTGAGATGGATACATTGGTCGAGACTCAATTCGTGGCTTCAATTAAGTCGTCTCAATTTTGAGAACCTACCTTCTACGCAAATTCACAAGGGCGCATTCTCAAAAGCAGAAAGCGACATTATTTACTACATTGAGATCAGGCTCTGCGCACTTGATTGCCACCGCTGAAGTCGTGTGGACCGCGTTGTAAAGAAGAGTGGCAGAAATGATACGTCGGTAAACAATTGAACGAATTTCTTGGTATTTAAGGTTTTTGCCCTATTCTCCCTCGCATTCCTGACAGCCTCCTGTTCGACCGCTGGCAGAGCATTAATTACCGAGGATCAGACGTGGAGGATTTATGCAACTTCGCCTGCTTCCATGTTCGAAGCGATTCACAAATTCTGCGAACAAAAGGATTTCATTCTCATGAGATTTGATGATGAGGCCGTGCGGATCCTGGCTCGCAAGGGAGTGATCGATACAGTCGATATGAGAGAGAGACTCGTTTTGATGGCAATGGCGATTACGAAGATGGATTCAACACGATGCTTGGTAGACGTGCGAGTCAATTTTGCAAACGAACATCACGAATATGCCAAACACGACAAATTGATGATCCGACACTATTTCACCTTGTTGTTTCGCTATTTGGATTCTGTATTCCTTTTGGACTGAATATTCTTATGCCAAATCCTGTGAACAGCAAGAAATCATCTCGAGGCTTTTCGATTCTCGCTTCCGCAGTTGGGATTTCGATTATTCTATTGGCTGTTTTTGTTTCAGCACGGTGGGGCAAAAGAGTCACAAGTGACCAGCACACACTAACCAAAGTTTATTTCGCTGACAATATTTCGAGAGCCCACCGTCTCATAATAGCTGAATTCAACAGGCGGCATGCAGGAAACATTGAGGTGGTGCCCGTCGATCTCCCGTTCGAGAAGTTTAGTACTAATGAACGGAAGGAACTCCTCACCAGATCATTGCGCAGCAAAAGCGACAAGATCGATATTTTTGCCGTCGATCTCATCTGGGTTCCGCGTTTTGCCCGTTGGGCGGAATCCCTCGATCGGTATTTTGACCAGACAGATCAAAAGCGTCTGCTTTCATATACCATTCAGTCCTGCCGGTTTGAAAACAGGTTGGTTGCCATGCCGATGTATCTGGACATAGGATTGCTCTACTACCGGAAGGATATCATCCGCAGACTCCCCGATGGGGCTGCAGTGGAGCTCCAGATTCAGCAGTCGATCTCCTGGGAACAATTACTCCGCTTGCGGCGGCGTTTGGGTTATGAACACAATCCGTTCTACCTGTTCCAGGCAAAAGACTATGAGGGGCTCGTATGCAACTTGTTTGAACTCGCCGTGCAGGAAGATCCTCAATTCCTGAGCGACAATATCCTGTCAGTCACAGCGGAGCCGTTTCAGAAAGCTCTGAGCACGCTTGTTCACTACGTCCGTAACGGAGTTAGCCCAAAACAAGTGGGGGATTTCGACGAGAATTTGAGCTACCGCTACATGCTCGATAATAATGCGGTGTTTGTGCGTGGATGGCCTAATTTCGTGGAAAATTTTCGGGCGTTCTATCCCGACAGTATGAAACTGGAAACCATTGGTAGGGCTCCACTTCCACATTTCGATGGTCGACCCTCCGCATCCGTGTTCGGCGGATGGAATCTCATGGTTTCAAAATCTTCTTCCAACAAAGATGCCGCTGTGGAATTCATCCGTTTTCTTCAGAGCGAAGAAATCCAACATTTGATGTTTGAACAAGGCGGATATATCCCAATTATCAACAGTGTATATCAGGATTCAGCGTTTCTGAAAAATCATTCCGAACTTGCCTTCTACAGGTCGATATTGCATAATGGATTCCACCGACCAGCTATGGTCCAATACACGCGAACATCGGATATCATTTCGTACTATGGCCACCTTGCCATCGAGGATGAAATATCGGTCCAACAAGCTCTCCTCAAAGCCGATAGCCTGATTCGCTCGAATGAGGCCCTGGTAAAATGAAGCTGCAATTCGAAAAAATCGCTACACGTCTTCGAGAGCGGTATACTAAATACCAGCTTGAAATACGCCACGTGATTATCATCGTGTTGGTCTTGATTGCATTCCAATTTACGGTTTTGTTCTTGAACCAGAATTCGGTACACAAGGTATTTGTCCGCTCCCAGGGATGGTATCAGCAAGACGCTGCAGAACGTATTGCAAATCTTACCTCCACGACATTCGAAATGCTGCTGGAATCAAAAAGCGCCCGCAAGGCATTTTCAGAAACGGAAACACGGAAAATAATACAGGATTTCAACATCATCTTCAGTCAACAACTGCTCGACAAGAATGTGCAGGAAATCTGTATCCTTATTCCAAGGGACAGTTCGGTTGTCGCGATCGATGACGGCAAACAACTCTTCGATTATTTTTTTGGCGATCCCCAGAAGGTGAAGGGATCAAATGTGGTTCATGCCGACGCGATTCGTCTTTTTCAACAAATCAAGGATACACTCCA
>CAZOIM010000301.1:0-2738 GCA_964579855.1 uncultured Ignavibacteriaceae bacterium
TTCGGGTGTCGGCTGCAACCGCACTGCTCCACCGGTATCCGTCCGGACACCGTGGTGAATAATCTCGATTCCAGCCGTCTTCTCATCGAAGAAGAATCCGTTGTACTGATTGCTAAAGACCATCACATTCAGACCCCGGGTTTCAAAATACCCCAGATCATTCACGCGCAATTTTTGACTGAACAGACTGGCAATGGGCAAAAAGACTATCGGGAGCAGTAGAAGTGTTTTTGACGAAATCGTTTTTAGCATGGCGTTACTCGTTCTAAAAGTGATGTTCGTATTGGAGGTGGAAAGACATAAGACAGTATCGCTGCATGCTCCGTTGGTATGTGCCCCTTGGGCATTCAGACCATTTGCGTTGATCACTATTCAACAGGATGATAAAAGAATGCGAAGATTTGGATCTTTGATTTCGCGTTCTTTTCTGTTTGTTCGGATCTGATTCTACCATGTATTGAGAAATGTTAAGAAGCTATTTCATAAAGAGCATTTTGCCGGAAGCGACTTCACTTCCTGATCTCAGCTCATAGATGTAAACCCCGCTCGCCAAGCCGGAAGCATTGAAATCAACGTGATACGTACTTGCAGCCTGATGACTGTTTACCAAAGTAGCAACTTCCTGCCCCAGCACGCTATAGACTTTTAATGTGACGTCTCCAGCCTTGGCCAGTGAATAGCTTATGACTGTGCTTGGGTTAAACGGATTCGGATAATTCTGCTGCAACTCGAACGTCTCAGGGGGCCCTTGTTTCGGAGCGGGAACAGCAGTAGTTCCATCCAAAGCACCTTGAATGGCAGTGTATTCAGCAGTTCTCTGAGACTGCCACGACGCATATTGAGTTGGGAACCAACCTAAGTCGCCGACAGGAAACCCGCCCAATCCTGCTGTCAACAAATCAGCATCGGTATAGGAGAGATCGATAGGAATCGGCCAATCTGCGTGGACGAAATTTGAGGCTTCTGGATTGGTCCATTGACGCCATGATTTCAGTGGACTCGCGTAGCTCGTGTCAACTGCAGCTATTGAATAAGCTTTTACCACGTCAAGCTGAGTTGAAAATAGAACATCCGTCTTCGAAAAAGCAGGCATTTTACTGATCCAACCACCATTGTAAAGTCTCGGATAATGCGCCTTATCGGCAAACAAGTTGGTAGTTCTTGTGTTCATTAGAATCATCTGGGAGACCCAGTGTGTATCGCCATTTGTGGGTTTTGCATTTAATGGCGATACGATATCGTCAAGTTTTGGATCCCAATACGCTAAGTTCCTGTTAACATAAATTCCGTGGGTTCCGACGTTTGCCGTGAATGTGGAATCAACGCGCACATTAACAAGGCCCATTGGCAAGCTGTCTATATCAACTTCACCAACATCAGCCTTTGAAAGGACAGGGCAATAGGCCTGCAGCTGGCAGTTGACGTAGATATTATTCGTTATGCTCAGATTCGACTGATCTCCATTATTCATAATAACAAAACCTGCACAATCGATAAAGTCATTATGATTGATGATCGCTCTGTTAACAACGTATCCATCTCTGAATTTGTAGGCAGTACCCTGGAAGTTCACGTGTGTGCAGTTTTCAACTAAAAGGGTATCCTGCAAAAATACCGAACCGTTATAGAAGTCTACAATACCACCGTTACGACGGCAAGAATGTCCATCCATATTTACAAAGTAACTGTTTGTAAACTTTACAGTTGATAATTTCGGAGGACCACCAACCCAGCACCACCAGGTATGTTCCAGAATGCAGTTATCGACTTGCAGTTTCAAATTGGGTCCGCTAAAACCAAAGAAGGCCCATCCGCCGCTGCCGCCATTAGCATTACCTATTTCAAGATCGATGTTCTTCACAAGCAGGTCTTTATTGATAATCATACCTCCAGTGCTACCTTCCGGTCTATAATCACCTGAAATAATTGGCGGTTGTATTGTGCCAGTTTTTATATTTTGTTCCGGTCCCATTATAATGGTTCTATGGATGGGGGAACTTGATGGATTATTCAGGATTGAATAAATCCCTCCGGCTTTCAGAAAATATACACGGGTTGCCGGAGCAAGGCTGTCTGATTTCATGAGAAGATATAGGGCATTTCCCCAATTACCATTTTCAATATCGTCTTTTACCACAAGAGTGTCGCCGCTTTGGCTCGAGACATACTGCATATCTTGTGCAAATGTCGGCGATTCGACAAGGACGAACAAGCTAAGAAGCAATATGATAGCTTTCATTTGTAACATCCATCAATCAGTCGTTCCTAGAGGTGGTCTTAAGAATACCTGAATCATTCTGGACTTGTTTCGCCTGATCGACGCAGGCGGGTAATTCATATCTTTGCGTTACAGACGGATAATGAACTGAGTTCATTAAAACAATCTTTCTATTTCATCAAGAGCATTTTCCCGGAAGCAACATTACTTCCTGATCTCAGCTTATAGATGTAAACCCCGCTCGCCAAGCCGGAAGCATTGAAATCAACGTGATAGGTATTTGCAGCCTGATAACTGTTTACCAAAGTAGCAACTTCCTGACCTAGCATGTTATAGACCTTCAATGTAACATTGCCAGCCTTGACTAGTGAATAGCTTATGACTGTGCTCGGGTTAAACGGATTCGGATAATTTTGCTGCAATTGGAACCCCCGGGGAAGCGCTTGTGTGCTGTGAACAGCAAGAACAATTTTTCCTGTCAAGACGCTGTCAATATAACCCAGTTCGGCACCTCGTTGAG
>CAZOIM010000302.1:0-2653 GCA_964579855.1 uncultured Ignavibacteriaceae bacterium
TAATCGTGAACATGAGACATGCCGTGCAAAATAACGCCAAACCATTCATCTTCTTCATTCGTTCATCCTCGATTTTCAAAGAAATTTCTCAACGTTGCATGCTATCGGTCTTGTTCTTGAGTCTCTTCGACCATGTTCTTTAGAGCCCATCTCAAAAATGCACTTTTAGTCACCCCGAACTTGTTTCGGGGTCTTTTCCAGGCCCAATAGCAGATGCTGAACCGAGTTCAGCATGACGCAGAAGGTTTTTGAGATGGCTTCTGGTAAAGAAATGTGGACCAAGAGATTCCCTGCTATTTCACTCCCAGCGGAAAGTCCTGTCCGCGAGCATAACTCTGCGGATATTGCGCCGTACCACGATACTTCTTGGTGAGTTCGGGCACACGGTCATTCAAGTACGCCTCCAGTTCTTTCACAGTGATCTTCCCATCCTTCGGATTCCCTCCGTCCGCCTCGCCGTTGAGTCCCTGCAACAATGCGTAGGTAAAGACCCCGTGAGCAAGGGACGAAAATTCCGTGGCAAATTGTTCGGTACCGGTGGAGGCGAGCATAACCGTTCCCGCACTCCGCGCAAGCTGCATGATTGCCTTTTCCTCGGAAGCGCCACGCGTATCGAACGTGTTCACCGCGCCGCCAGACTGGCACGCGTCCAGCACAACGAGCTGTTTCTGTGCCTTGATCGCCGTACAAAACGTCTTGAGCTGGGCGGCGGAAAGTGCTTTCGAAATCAGCATGGCGTCATCGCCATACAGTTGCGTGACATCTGTGGGAATGAGGAAGAAGTCGGGGCGTACGGACTTGCTTCCTTCGCTCATGACCCCGTGACCTGCATAATAGAACACGAAGGCGTCCTGGGGTTTTGCGGTGTTTGCTATGGTACGGAACGTCGATTCAATAGAGGGCCGCGTCGCATCTCCGTCATATAGTTGGTATCGTGAGATTCTCCGGAAAATTGTTTTCGACCTTCCTGCAACGGTATTCTCGAACGCCATCGCATCGGCCTTCCCGTAGTTCAGGTTGTATTTCGTGTTCTTGTATTGATTGATCCCGATGACGAAGAGATACAGGTCGGACGCGGCCTCGGCTGCCTTAAGCTCGACAACGATTTCGTCGGGATTTGATTCTGTTCTTTCCCGGTTGAACGCGATGGCCCTGAAGGTATTCAACCCGGGGAGCAATGTTATCTCGAACGATTTCGTGGCGTCGTAGACTTTGGTTGGGGCGCTTGCGTTTACCGCATTGTGCGATTGCTCGGTGTTCCCGGAGGCTGCACCGACGATCTTCATTCCCCGTTGATCATCGGACACCATTTTCCCGTTTTGATAGAGGCGAATTTCATCGATGCCTCCTCCCATATCTTCTGCCGAGACCGTCAGCGTCAGGGCGTCCGACTTAAATTCGGCCCCCGGAGTCGGGGAGGTAATCTTCACTTGCGGGGGGAGTGCAAACCCCTTCCGGATGTCCGCAACAGTCTCTTCCGGTTTTCCCCCCAGGACCGAAGCCACGAACGAAGGACTGTAATATTTTTCGTAGAAATTATCGATCGAGTACACGCTGTTACCGATTCTCACGTTCAAATACTTCGCACCATTGGACGAGGCGTTGAAATACCCTTCCGGGGTAATCATGATCCATTCACCGTCGGCGAAACTGACGAACGTCGCAAGCTGCCTGCCCGTTGCGACATCGCTGATCACCGCGCTCCTGCCGGCGTAGCTCGCCGATGTGACGTACTTGCCATCGCGGCTGAACGAGAGAGAGGTTATCCCGCTGTTGTGGGTTTGAAACGACCGCACTTCGTGATCTTTGTTGAAATCCCAGACGGTCACAAGTCCCCAGGCATCTCCGGTCGCAAAATATTTCCCGTCTTTTGAAAACGTGAGCTTCGTGATATCCCGGTTGCCCCCCTCATATCCGGTCGGCGTAAAGGTCTTCACCACCGTCTTGTCGTTCAAATCGTAGAGCTTGACGTTTCCCCGTGTTCCGATGAGGCACCGGTGCTGGTCGATGAATTCGCACGCCTGTGCGTTGCCGGATTGTTCGTTGAGGGTGTCGATCTTTTTTCCCGTCCGGATATCCCAGATCCCCAAATACTCCGGGGCAAAGCCGGACATGATCACCTTGCTGTTGTTGTTGAATAATTTGGCATAGTGGCCAAATCCCTGCGACCGTTCCAGGCGGACCGGCTGTCCACCCGGATTGTCCAGACTGCGCAGGTAGAGGTCGTTCTCTGGCGCTTCTCCCTCCACATTCTTGTTCCAATAGAAAACGAGTTTCCCGTCACGTGAAAATGCCGCATACCCTTTATGTTCATCGTCAAATGCGCCGGAATAGACTGACCGGGCCAGGCTCATATCGAAGATTTCAGATGTGCCGGTCGCCGGATCGCTCAATCGAATCTGGTCTGCCGAACTGCTTCCCAGCTGTTTTGTGTTGACGTCGTGGGAATTCCAATTGGAACCGTTTTGCCTGTACGCCCTGCCGGAGGTGACGATGTTGAGCGAAGCCTCCGTGTCGTAGTAGGCCCCAAGAATCTCCCCTCCCGGATCTCCCAGGACCGTAACCTCGCCGGAGGGAACGTTGTACACGATCAACCTCGCGTACCCACTGCAGAATGCCACCTGGGTGGCGTCGTCGGACATCGCGACGTCGT
>CAZOIM010000303.1:0-1340 GCA_964579855.1 uncultured Ignavibacteriaceae bacterium
TTCAAACCCGACCAGCTTTCAAGATATCCAAGAGATAACTTCGGTTTCCCCATATCAGGATATTCGATGGAAAGATTTGCGGAAAATTGAATCACAACTTGATTCAAGCATTGTCAAAACATTTTGGTTCAACGAGAAAACTGTATGGCCCGAGAACTATTTGACCTATTCCAAATCTATCATCATGAAAGGGAAGAATCCTGGATTGGGAATTCGTCAACTTCACCAACAGGGGATAACCGGAAAAGGCGTTGCAGTTGCAATCATTGATCAAAATATCTGTCTTGACCATCCTGAATTCGCAAATAAAATTGTCGAATATCACGATGTGGGATGCAACATGCCATCAAATCAATCAAGTATGCATGGGCCTGCTGTAGCGAGTCTTTTGGTCGGAGACTCCATCGGGACGGCCCCTGATGCAAGATTATACTTTGTAGCAGCCCCATCATGGACACAGGATGCAAAATACCAGGCAGATGCTCTCAATTGGATTATTGCCAAAAACAGTTCTTTACCAGATAATGCGAAAATCCGGGCTGTCTCAATTTCAGCAGCCCCTTCAGGCGCAGGAACTCCTTTTACAAAAAATAATGCCGATTGGGATTCTGCTTATGCTCATGCAGTCAGTGCGGGTATTCTCATTATCGATTGTACCGACAACCACGGCATTACAGCACCATGCTATTATGATATAGATGATCCGGACAATGTCAGCGCGTGTACCCCCGGTTGGCCTGGATCGGTATTCACCAATGATGCGAATAGAATTTGTATACCAACTTCATTAAGGACTACAGCAGAAGAATACGATCAGGGTAACTTCTCATACCAATTCACCGGAAAAGGTGGATTAAGCTGGGCAGAACCCTATCTGGTTGGTGTTATGGCACTTGGTTGGCAAATTCGACCGGATATATCCGGCGATGCAATGATACTTCTAATACGCAAGTCAGCGTATGTAACAACCGGTGGAGCATTGATCATACAACCAAAGGCATTTATTGATTCTGTACAGGCATTCAGGAATTGATGCTATAAATTGGCATTCTTACAGCACAACCAGATCCTACTATAGTGCGTGCTAAGATACCGTGCCAAAAATACTGCCTAACCGGGTGCTCCCCGATAGAGAGCCTTGAGGTTTCGTCCCGACGACGATAGTCGTCGGGATTCAACAAGCTAGCTGACGGCTGGAGCCGAAGTTATTTGGCAACTGCAGTTTTTGTCCCCCGAACTATCTCAATCTGACGCCTCTCTACTTCCAGATTTCATCGAATTTTCTCTTGACATCACAGCCTTGGCGTGTTATGTTCAACCAAATGAACGAACACAGTCCT
>CAZOIM010000303.1:1440-2631 GCA_964579855.1 uncultured Ignavibacteriaceae bacterium
TGTACCGCACTGCTTATGGAACATTAGGCGGGTATGTCGCCGCCAGACTGGCGCCAAATCGACCGATGCGACACGCCATCATCCTTGGATCGATAGGTACGGTGTTCGCACTGCTTGGGTCGATTGCGAATTGGGAAAAAACTTCACCATCGACGACCTGGTACCCTATTCTGCTCATCGTGCTGACCCTGCCAAGCGTGTGGTTTGGCGGAACATTGAATACGAGGCGGTCTGCACCAACAAGTTAATCTTCAGTGCGCAAACCTACATTGACGAATATTAAAGGAGGAGCAATGCCGAAAATCACCCCGTTCTTGTGGTTCGACAACCAGGCCGAAGAAGCTGCAGAGTTTTATGTCTCGGTATTTAAGGATTCAAAAATCAAAAACGTTGCCCGGTACAACGAGGCAGGTGCAAAGGTTTCTGGAATGCCCAAAGGCTCGGCAATGACCGTAGCCTTCCAGATCGAAGGTCAGGCTTTTACCGCACTCAATGGTGGACCGATGTTCAAGTTCACCGAAGCGATTTCGTTCGTGGTCAACTGCGAAACACAAACGGAAGTGGATCATTATTGGGAAAAACTCTCACAAGGAGGGGATAAGAATGCACAGCAATGCGGATGGTTGAAAGATCGATTTGGCGTTTCGTGGCAAATCGTTCCATCGGTCCTGGGTCAATTGTTGAGCGACAAAGACCCGCAGAAGTCGCAAAGAGTAATGAAAGCAATGCTTCAAATGAAAAAGATCGACATAGCGGAGCTGAAACGAGCTTACGAACAACAATAACGTGGAGTGGAGAAGACAATTTGAAAAAGAATATTTCCAGGATTGGCCCAAGCGTGCATTTCACCCCGAAGACGGTCGCAGAATATCTCGCTGCAGTCCCGAAGGAATCGAGGACCGCGCTGAATAAGCTTCGCAAAGTGATCAAGTCAGTGGTTCCGCGGGCTGACGAAGTCCTGTGGTATCGGATGCCGGCATTCAAGCTCGATAAAATGCTGGTTTCTTATGCCGCCTTCAGTCACCATTGCAGCCTTTTCCCGTTGAGTGCTGCAGTTTTGGCGGCACACAAAAACGATCTCAAAGGATATGAAACGTCGAAGGGCACGATTCGTTTTTCTCCGGACAAACCGCTACCGGTATCACTCGTGAAGAAAATCGTGAAGGCGCGCATTATTGAGAACGAACAACG
>CAZOIM010000304.1:0-2626 GCA_964579855.1 uncultured Ignavibacteriaceae bacterium
CGTCCGATGCCGTTCAGAATCAGGTACACTCCGACAAGGAATGCCGGCGATATGTGAAGAGACCAAAGACGAACAAGGACTATGAGCGTCAATATGTTCCAGAGAATTGAGTAGAGAGGCGTCGCGTGGATGGGCACGTCGCGCATGTTAGCCAGCCGACAGACACGACTCCTTGGATGGGTGTAGCGAATGCCGATGTTCGGCGCCGCTTCCCGCCCATGACAGCAGCCCTGGACAAGGCATCGTACTCTTCCGGCCGACTGAATCACAGGACCGGCGACTGCAAATGCGCCGAGGAGCTGCCAAATGTTCGCGCCGAACAATCCGACGATCAATGTACCAAGAACTACACCAATCACTCCACCGTAGAAGCCGTATGGGCGGAGCAAACTTGGGGATCCCTCAATGAACTGAGCCCACAATCCAGCGACGATCAGCGAAGAGCATGCGATCGTAAACATCGGGCCAACCACTTCTGGGCCGAGCAGTGTCCCGACGATCAGCAAACCGATCACAGTCCCGACTGCTGCATACATTCCGTGATTGATGATGCGCACAGCACCGAAGCGCCATTCTTTCCAGGAATTCGCAATATGTTCTGTCAGAGATCGCAGTGCTCCCCACAGGTCTCTGGTGTGTAGAACGACTGGAACAAGAAGCGCTCCCGCAATAACGTCGATGACAGCATGCATGCCTGTGGTGACGCAGCTTGCAGCAATCAACACGGCAAGAGTCCACCAGAGGATCCTCCACCGGCGAATCGATCTTGAATACAATCGGGCCGCAAGGAAGGCCCAGACAACGTGGAAGGATGGAAATGATGCTACCGGAGAATCGAGTGCGCGTTCCATCATCAGGATCGATCCAAACACAGTGCTTACTGTAAACTCCCTTGGTGGGGCAATGAATGGAATGACAAGAAACATAAGAGTGATCAGGATTGTTGCGGCGATCCCGGCAATTGCAAACTCGCGAATGTCACGCGCAGACATTGCGACAAGAGGAGCCAGGAACACGAAGAGATAAGTGCTGCCATAGATTATCTCAGTCCATTCGTAGACGGGCAGATTCTTTTCGAAAGGCAAATACGCAATCATTGCGTCCGGAGGAACGCCCATGGCGACCACGGATTCGTACAAGATGAACCACGGGATGAGCACAAGAAGATATACCGAGAGTCTTTCCCGCAGGAGGGGAGCTCTGAATTCATCCGATGGGAGCCTGAGCAATGTGTCCGGTAGCGGAAATCCAAATCGCTTGACAAGATCGTGCTTCTCAAATCCCTCAACAAGTGCTGCGCAACCGAGAGCAACAACGGGTGAAACAAGCCAGAGCCCGCTCGACGAACGGCTTGCGATAGAAACACCTATACAAGCAAATGAAAATCCAACATAGATGGGATGCCGCAACAACCTGTAAATTCCGGTGTTGACGTATCTTGGAGGAGGGTAGGCATTCATCGGAAGGCCTCCTCCTTGCCGGTAGAGAGATAGCATCCCCACGATCATCGCCACCACACCAATCAACATAGCGGTAATGCCAAGTGAAACAGAACCCGCGGTCGGCAAGTGAATGACATCCTTTGTAAGTTCTGCCCATTGAATAAGAAGCAACGGAAGTATGACAACGAACGTTAGTCCGTAAAGTAGCTTCCCAGTCACGGAAGGAGTGTGGGTGTCGTTCATGGGAACCTCACGATTTCGTGGATAACCCATCCGGTGCTCTCGAAAGTGCCATCCGTGGAAAGGACACCTCTGCTTCTCCATTTGCATTCGTAGGTGTGCAGCATTCGAACTGGCAGAACTTTATCAATCCCTGGGATCGATGAGAGTGCTGTTGAAACCAGGACACCCTCACGCAATTCGACTTGTTCCGTCAGCGTGAGGACGGAGCGACTACCATCGAGTATAATCTGTTCGTCGGTGATAATGGCATCCTGTATCTGCTTGCCGTTGTGGAATACCATCGACAGAGGATGGGAACCGCGCCACTCAATCCACACCAACGCATCGCGCTCAGAAAGAAACCTCCCCCAACGTAACTCCGATATGGGCAATTGCCAAGGCCTAATGGTAAGCTCCAACAATTCCGCATATCCGAGACCAGTAATGCGCCCGCTCGCTCCGAAAGAAATATCAACCTTCGACCGGGGTTGCACGCACGACCACGTCACCATCCCCTCAGGTGACTCGTACAAACGTTGCTGGATTGTATCGGACATCTGCGTCCACGTTCCGACAAATTTCAATGGTTTCGACGTCCAGTCAATTCGTCGATCGCTCATGTGGGGAATCGAGCTTTTTCCCAATGATGTTTCCGTGGTCGATTCCGAATTTCCGCGTTTGGTCGTGATGCTGGAATAATGAAGACTGAACGCTTTCCATTGCAGCGCAGCCGAATAACCAAGACATGTGTCACCATTGTCGGCAACGCAATCGAGGTACCATTTGCGCAGAGAGAATTCAGGTTTTGCGTTCATAAAACTTTCCCGGGGCACAACGGATATTCCCGCGTGCTCGGCATCATCTATTGCCGATCCAACACCCAAAAATGAAGCGCGCGGATGGGTCGAACGTTTCCGAAAATTACACCATCCGATTTCTTTTGTCTTCCGACAGTGCTACTG
>CAZOIM010000305.1:0-2602 GCA_964579855.1 uncultured Ignavibacteriaceae bacterium
TTCGGCTGTCTATGCCATCAAGACTCACTCAATATCCTGTGAGGTCTCTTCGTTCGAAGGCCATACGACGACTATGAAATTTGTCGGGAAGAACTTGCCGAAGCAATTTACGGTAAATGGCAGGCCGGAGCATCAGTTGTCAACAAGTCCTATGACGAAAGGCATCTATGAAACCACGATCGTGTTCCCAGGATCAGCAAAGAGGCAAAGTGTTACCTTGGTATTCTGAAATTCAATGAAAGTCGCACTGTTCGAAAAGTCGCACCATCTCACGGTCACGCAGAAGAAACTTCGAAGTCTCGAAAAGAATGAAGTGCTTGTCCGGGTGATGGCGTGCGGCGTTTGTGGAACCGATATCCATATCGTCGAAGGCACGTCACGCTCAAGTCCACCAGTCGTCCTCGGGCACGAGTTTGCAGGGACCATTGAAGATCTCGGGTCGGATGTGCGGGAATTTTCGAAAGGTGAAAAAGTAGCCATCGATCCGAATATATCGTGTGGCTCCTGCTATTTTTGTCGTCGGGGAGAAGTGCATCTGTGCGAGCACCTTCGGGCCCTCGGTGTAGACCTCGACGGAGGAATGGCGGAGTCGTGCATTGTTCCGGATGGACAACTTTATAAGCTTCCCAAATCGATCAACGAAGAACAGTCGGCGTTCATCGAGCCACTTTCCTGCGCCGTTCACGGTATCGACAGGGCGCGAATCCGGACGGGCGACACGGTCGTTGTTCTGGGCGGAGGAACTGTCGGATTACTGCTCCTGCAACTCGCCAGAATCTCCGGCGCATCTCGCGTCATCGTTATCGAACCATTGGAATGGAAGCGAATAATTGCGAAGAAATCGGGTGCCGACATTACAATAGATCCGACCAACGAGAAGGTAAGAGACGTCATCATGGATCTGACAAGGGTTGGTGCAGATGTCGTGATCGAATGTGTCGGAAGACCCGAGACAGTTGCTCTTGGATTCGAACTTGTGCGCCGCGGCGGTACGCTGGAGTTGTTCGGCGTTTGTCCGGTTGGAGTGAAAGTCCCGTTCGAGCCCAATAGCGTGTATTTCAAAGAACTAACCGTGGTTGGATCCTACGTTAATCCTCACACGTTTGACCGTTCGGTATCTCTTTTGACGGAAAACAAAATCAATATTAAAGATTTTGTCATCACACAGTTCCCATTGGATGGCGTGCATGAAGCTTTGCAGTCTTTGCGGGATGGAAAAACGATAAAAAGTCTGATCAATCCAACATTATGAATCGCAGTCATAAGGTAGTTTCCGTCGGTGAAATTCTGGTCGATTTTGTTTCGGCAAAGTCTGGCGTATCGTTGAAGAATGCCCCTCAGTTCGTCAAGTGCGCCGGCGGTGCACCTGCCAATGTCGCCGTCGGGATTGCAAGACTGGGCACACGATCGTCAATGATCGGTAAAGTCGGGAATGATGCATTCGGAAGATATCTCATTAATGAACTCCGTGAGGCCGGTGTTGAAACGTCAGGGATTGTCAGAGACCGTGACCACAAGACGCGGCTCGCGTTTGTTTCGTTGATGAAGAATGGCGATCGCGATTTTGAATTCTGGGAAAAACATCCTGCCGATGAATTTCTTGAATTTTCGGAGATTGATCGAACAGTCCTCGAACAGGCACACATCGTCAATATCGGATCATTCCTCCTTTTGAGCGATCCGTCTCGATCGGCAGCCTTGCGCGTGGCGAAGGAAGCCCGGGATCTCGGCCGTCTTGTATGCTACGATCCGAATCTTCGTCTCTCGCTTTGGAAAAACAAGAGTGAAGGAAAGCGGGTGATGATGGAAATGATCAGTCGTTCCACGATCGTCAGAATGAACGATGAGGAGGCGTTCTTCTTCACAGGAATCCGAAATGTCGAGTCAGCCGCCGAACGACTTCGTCGTTCCGGGCCGGTTCTCGTTGTCATCACGTTTGGTTCAAAAGGCTGCTATTTTCAAACGGAACGCCTCTCCGGGCACGTCGCCGGATTTCGGGTCAGGCCTCTCGATACAACCGGTTGCGGCGACGGATTCCTGGCAGGATTGCTCCACGGACTTGCTCAAAGCTCTAAGAAACTTGACGAATATTTGCCTGAAGAGCTGCTGGCAATTTGCACCGTTGCAAACGCTGTAGGGGCTCTTGTTGCGTTGAAGCGCGGTGGAATCACGGCTATGCCATCGGGCCGAGAATTGCGGCAGTTCCTGGCTCAGAAGGACAACAGATGAGAATGGCGTTGGTCGTCTCAATCATGACGGTGACGATCGCGTGGGGACAGCCGCAACCTACTTCAATCGTGAACTTCTCCCACCTCGACCATCTCATGCAGGATATCCAATTGGGTGACCAGAAGGTGAGTATCGTTCATATTTACGCTGACTATCCATCCTACGCATGGACGGATGCAGGGGACGAGGGTATATCGTGTGTCGATGATGCTGCCAGGGCGACTATTGTGTTCTTGAAGGACTTTGAATTCCGCCGCGACTCGTCGAGCCTCTCGCGTGCCTGTTCACTTCTTAAGTTCCTGATGTTTATGCAAACCAACGACGGCCAGTTCTACAATTTTATTCGAGCAGATCATTCGATTAATCGAGATGG
>CAZOIM010000306.1:0-2602 GCA_964579855.1 uncultured Ignavibacteriaceae bacterium
TTCGTACGAAGTGACCGACCCGGCGTTTGCCCCATTTGCGGAATGGCACTCGTCAAGAAAACAGGCAAGGAATCGCTGACGGTCGATCAGTTGAAAATGCTGAACAACGTGACCTTGTCTCCTGCTCAAATGGTATTGGCGAACGTCGACACGGCCAGCGTTCATCGTGGCATGCTCAAAAGGGAATTCTCCGCCGCAGGAGTCGTGGCCGTTGCGGAGCCCTTTCTGGCGACAATCGCAGCGCGGTTCAGCGGACGAGTGGGAAAATTGTATGCCGATTACACCGGCGTAACAGTCCGCAAAGGAGATCCATTGTTTGATCTCTATAGTCCTGATCTCATTTCGGCAACCCAGGATTACATCCTTGCTCTGGGCGGTCTTCAGAATGCGAATGCACCTTCGGAAACCCCAAATTCCACTGCGCAAGAACGTCTCGTGACCGCTTCTCGGGCCCGATTGAAAAACCACTTTGGCATGACGGAGACTCAAATCACTCAGCTCGAAAAGACGCGGCAACTTTCCACATCAGTCCGCTTCGATTCTCCAATCCGGGGGACGGTCTTGACCAAGGAGGTGCAGGAAGGGCAATATGTTGAGGAAGGAACGGTGCTCTATAAACTTGCCGACATGTCGAAGGTTTGGATATACCTTGATGTTTACGAACAGAATATGCGATACCTCGAAGTCGGGCAGCCCGTTTCTCTTACCACCGACGCATATCCGGGCCAGGTATTCAATGGAAAGGTGATGTTCATCGATCCGACGATGAGCGGTGATTCACGGACGATAAAAGTGCGAACGGAATTTGCCAATCCGGACCTGAAGCTTAAGCCCAATATGTACGTGGAAGCCCGAATCCACGCACCAGTCGAGGAAGCTTTGGTTGTTCCAACTTCTTCGATCATCCAAACCGGAAAAAGATCGGTCGTTTGGGTCGAAGTGAGAGCCAATACATTCATCCCGCGCAATGTCACTCTCGGCGCGTCGACGGATAACGAAACTTAAATTTTAGAAGGATTGCACGAAGGAGATGTTGTGGCGGTTTCTGGTGGATTTCTCATCGATTCCGAAAGTCAGCTCAACCAACCTTCCGGTCGGGATGTTTCGGCTCAATCAACTCCGCATAAACAAGATTTTTCGTCCGGAACCGATGTGAAAGCAGATCCTTCGAAATACGCGCGCGCATCGGGCCGTTCAGAACAAGTAATGAATGAGAACATCCTTGTGCACGGAAGCTATAGTCCTGACGTACTCCACGGGATTGTCGGCAGAAAGCTCCGATTACATTTCTACAGGGATGAAGACTCGGATTGCACCTCGGTTGTCGTATTCAAAGATTTCAATATCAGGCAATTCCTTGCGCCTCACGACACAACGCTCGTGGAGATTACGCCGACGAAAGCTGGAACGATTAATTTCGAATGCGGCGAAGGAATGGTGCACGGGAAAATTATTGTGAGCAAATAGACTCGATGAATCGGCAATTTCTGCAAAGACACAAATGAAGTTCAAGAAACTTCACGGCATTTTTTCAAATACAGGGTTTGAGCACTTCACATTGAAATGGTGATTGTATGATTGAAAGAATAATAGACTACTCCGCGAGGAATAAGTTCATCGTCATTCTGTTCTATATGATTATCGTCGGATGGGGTTTGTGGTCCGTGTTTCACACCCCGCTCGATGCCATTCCGGACTTGTCCGAAAATCAGGTCATCGTCTTTACGGAATGGATGGGACGCTCCCCGCAACTCGTGGAGGACCAGATAACCTTCCCTCTCGTAACGGCTTTGCAGGGTGTTCCTGAAGTTCAGACCATCCGCGCACAATCGATGTTTGGGATGTCGTTCATCTACATTATTTTCAATGAGTCAGCAGATCTCTACTGGGCACGGAGTCGCGTGCTGGAAAAACTCTCGACCGTCCAATCGGCTATTCCCTCCGGCGCAAAGATGCAGCTGGGACCCGATGGAACAGGCGTTGGGCAGGTCTTTTGGTACACTGTCGAAGGAAAGTACGATCTCGGAACTTTGCGTGCAATCCAGGACTGGTATGTAAAACTGAACCTCCAGGGAGTGTCCGGGGTTGCAGAGGTCGCTTCGGTCGGTGGATTCGTCCGCCAGTACCAGATCGATGTCGATCCACTGAAGATGAAGGCCTACAATGAGACGCTCAATGACGTGAAGGACGGGGTCATGCGTTCGAACAACGACGTTGGCGGGAAGATTCTTGAGATGTCGGAAGCAGAATACTTTATCCGCGGTCAGGGATATATTCGATCTCTCCGTGATATCGAAAACATCGTCGTCGGCAGGGCAGCAAACGGCGTTCCGGTGTACATCCGCAATATTGCCACAGTCCAAATGGGCGGTGATCTGCGCCGGGGATCGCTTGAGGAAAACGGCAAGGGACAGGTGGTCGGAGGTATTGTCATCATGCGTTACGGGGAGAATGCCAAGGATGTCATCGACCGTATCAAACAACGCATAACGGAAATATCACCGGGACTTCCGAAAGGGGTCACCATCAATGCGGCATATGATCGCAGCGATTTGATCACGGCGGCCGTCGGTACGCTTAAACGAGCGCTGCTGGAAGAGGC
>CAZOIM010000307.1:0-2575 GCA_964579855.1 uncultured Ignavibacteriaceae bacterium
AGTGGACGATGCTGAAAAGGAGATAGGAATAAATGATGAGGACCGACAGCAGCGCGGGGTATCTCGTAGCCATTTGCTTTATAGGTTCAACGATATTCTTAACAGGTTTCAAATGGTGGACCTCCATAAGAATTGTGAAACGCTCATGCTGAAGTACTGCTCCGTTCTGGACTCGTTTGACAACGCCGAAGTTCGGAGAAGTGTTGGTTGATGCTGCGCGACACCCACACAGTCGAATGCATAGCCATTAGGAAAACGAACCATCCATTCTGCCCGTTCACTGGAGTAGAGAATTCTGCCGCTCTGCAAGAATATAGGGAAGCCTTTGAATGCAAACAAGTGAAGGGCCAATTGCCCGGGGAAAGGCGTCGCTCCCCGATGTTGAACTTGTTCTCATTTTCTGGTACGTTGTCCCTGATCGTCGACCAAGAACGGCATCTGGTCATATCAAAGGAAAACTCTTGCCTGAGTTCACGCACCAGCGATACGCACTTATTAAAGAGCCTAATGAAGTAAGGATCCTCCGACTTGTTCGGGATTCTGGTGAAATCTCTCGAATCGAAATTGCAAGATCCACCAATCTCCATAAGGCAAGTGTAACGGACTATGTTGCGAAGCTCATCAAGGCCGGTTATCTCGAAGAAACCGGCAAAGCTTCTTCAAAATCGAAGGCAGGGCGGAAGAGGATTTTGCTGAAATTCCGGCCGTTGTCTGGTCTTGTCGGAGGCATTGATATCCGAATGACGAGCGCCATAGTTGCTTTGACAGACCTGAACGCCAGAATTTTGGATCAAGAGGTACTCGAGTACTCCGTTGACACTCCTCCACAGGAAGTTCTTTCAAAAGTAGCTGCAGTTTTGGAAAAGCTCATGACCAAAGGGAAGTATGCCAAGTCGCGGCTTGTTGGCATTGGCATCGGTGTACAAGGCGTGATCGATTACGGCACCAATATCCTTATGGTATCGCATAACAAACCACTATGGCAAGGAGAATCACTCAGCACGTATCTTGAGACGTATTTCAATGTTCCTGTGTATGTTGAAAACGATGTCAAGACCATGACCGTAGGTGAGTACCTTTTGGGAGCTGCAAAAGGTTCAAAGGATTTTGCACTCATTTGGATTGGAACAGGGTTGGGTGCCGGCATTATGATAAACGGTCATCTTCATCACGGGATTACGAGCAGCGCAGGTGAAATAGGATTTAACAGTTTGGAGTTCTCGGCCGTTGATAAGGAGCGCTTTCCGTTGACATTTCGAGGTCAACGAATGTTCGGAGAAATCCTGACCGACGCAAATTTTGTCGAAAGTTATCATAAAGCCAAGACAACGACGGTTAAAAATAATCTCACTGTCACACAGATCGCCAGCCTGGCGGATCATGGAGACATAGTAGCAGGACAGGTTATTGAAGAATTCGCCGGGCTCATGAGTATCTTGTGCATCAACATTGTCAACATGCTTAATCCGGAAATGATTGTGTTCGGAGGAGAGCTTGTGCGATGCTTTCCTCGAATTGCAGACATGCTTCAACAGAAGATCCACAGTGATCTATTGTTGCCGCCAGCCGAAGCAGTCAGAGTACGATCTGCTAAACATGGCGATAGTGGCGTCATCCTTGGTGCCGTTGGATTGGTTCTCTATGAACTCTTCGAACCATTGCGCAGCCTTTCCGCACGTCCCTTAAGAAATCAATCATTGCTTGGCGTGTTTGCCTCAGACTGAATCTCGAGTCGTTACATAGCCTGATTGGCTGCAAACAATGGGAGATCCATATCTCAGTGTGACCCCATCCTGGGATTCTGCAGATCCGACCTGCCTCTCGAAATCCACATTTTTAGTTCTCTAATTTGCTTCGAACAGCGTCTATGTTCTTTGCGAACCTAATCATCGATCAAGGGTGGCAAATATTTCGCTTTTCATTGAAATATCCGATCCAAACGACTATTCGTGCCTTCCCAAACTTGGGAAATTGTGGGGGAGTATTGAAACTTTTTGCAGAAAGTACTTGACAATACCTGCCGAACTTTGTAAACTCAATTAGTTGGTTGTCGCAACAAACTATTCTTCCGATCAATCGTTCCAAACACAATCGTCCACAACGTACTCGCTGCCATTATCTGTGACAAAAGTTGTTTGAACCAACTAATGTGATTTCTTTCATTCTCACGGAAGACATTTGACACAATCCAAAAAGATCAGGCACGGTCAGCTCACCAGCATCAATGCGAAAGTTGCCCGCAACATCAATCGTGCAATCGTCTTGAATGTCGTTCGAGAGCGTCAGCCGATTTCCCGTGCAGCAATCTCAAAACTGACTGGATTGAACAAAAGTACTGTCTCCAACATCGTTGCAGGGCTCGTCACGGAGGAACTCGTCACAGAAAAGCTTTCACATTATCGGGAAATTGGACGCAATCCAGTCGACCTTCGTGTGAAAACAGGCAAACATTTCGTTGGAGCAATCTACATCGAGGCATCAAAGACGCAACTTGCTCTGGTAGATATTGACGGGATTGTGAAGGGCTTGACAGAAATCAAGACTGATGTGAAAAATCCATCAGAGTTTGTTGCAC
>CAZOIM010000308.1:0-2573 GCA_964579855.1 uncultured Ignavibacteriaceae bacterium
CTCGAGAACAATCGCAACGTGATGATGCAGCAACTGAAGGCCTTCAACGGTGTCAAGATTATCCCCCCTGACGGCACATATTATTGCCTCCCCGATTTCAGGGCATACAACAAGAACTCCGTGGAATTGTCGAATTTCCTTCTCAAGAAGGCGCTTGTCGTTACGGTACCGGGAAAAGAATTCGGGATGGAAGGACATTTGCGATTGAGTTATGCCACGACGGTGAAAGATGTGACGCAGGGTGTCGAACGCATCAAGTGGGCACTCGATCCGACCTCTCCAAACGAGATCTACATTGGCGAACGAAAACTAGTGCGAGACTGGCTATGAACAACATACTCGACATCAAAACCCCCGCACAGAATGAGGCCGCAGCGCTGAAAAGCGATTATGGCCTCGACAACCTCGGACTCGCAAACCTACGCATGGCGTATTGGAATCTTCCGACGGAAGCGCTCTACGAGGAAATCACGTTCCGCAAGGAAGCCCACATAACCAAACTTGGCCCGATTGTCGCCTACACGGGCAAACACACAGCCCGCGCCGCCAGCGATAAATACATTGTTAAAGAACCCACGACGCAGGAACACATATGGTGGGGTGAATACAACCGTCCGTTCAGTCGCGAGAAGTTCAACGATCTCTTCAACCGGATGCAGGGATACCTTCAGGGTAGGGACGTGTTCGTCCAGGATTGCTATGCGGGCGCTGATCCCAACTACAGAATGCCGATCAGGATCGTTACCGAGCTCGCGTGGCACGCTCATTTCGCGAGAAACATGTTCGTTCTCCCGACGACCAACGATGAATACCGAAGACATACACCGGAATTCACAGTCGTTTGCCTTCCCGGCTTCAAGGGCATACCGACGATTGATGGAACAGGCACAAATACCTTTATCGCCCTGAACTTCGATCAGCGTCTGTGCGTCATTGGCAATACTGCGTATGCCGGCGAGATCAAGAAGTCTGTTTTCACGATTCTCAATTATCTCCTTCCGCTCGACGGTATCATGCCGATGCACAGCTCGGCCAACATCGGTAAGAACAACGATGCCGCGATCTTCTTTGGACTTTCCGGCACAGGAAAGACGACGTTGTCTGCGGATCCAAAACGCGGGCTTATCGGCGACGACGAACACGGCTGGAGCGACGAAGGTGTTTTCAATTTCGAGGGAGGATGTTATGCGAAAGTCATCCGCCTGTCTCCTTCCGCGGAACCGCAAATCTATGCGACAACGCGGCGATTCGGGACAATCCTGGAGAACGTGCCGTTCGATCCTGTTACCCGGATGATTGATCTCGATGACGAATCGATTACCGAGAACACACGAGCTTCTTATCCGCTGGATTACATCGAAAACGCCGTTCCCGGGAAAATGGGAGGTCATCCCAAGAACATCATTTTCCTCACGTGCGATGCCTCTGGTGTAATGCCGCCGATTGCAAAGCTTTCTCCGGATCAGGCGATGTACCAGTTTATTTCGGGATACACATCCAAGATAGCCGGGACGGAAGTGGGCTTGGGCAAGGAACCGGAGATGACGTTCAGCACTTGTTTTGGTGCACCATTCATGGTCCATCCCCCGCATTTTTATGCCAACCTGTTGAAAGCGAAGATCCTCCGATATGGAGTCAATTGCTGGTTAGTGAACACAGGATGGATTGGCGGCGCGTTCGGAGTGGGCAAGCGGATCAGCATCCGTTATACTCGGGCCCTTCTCAACGCGGCGCTGGACGGATCGCTTCTCAATGTGGAATATAAGACCGATCCGATTTTTGGATTCCAGGTTCCGAAAACTTGTCCCGACGTTCCCGACAACATTCTTAATCCTGCGGATTCATGGCCCAGCAAAGCTGCATACGATGACAAGTACAAGCAGCTTGCAGCGAGATTCATCGAGAATTTCAAAAAGTATGAGGAAGGATGTCCGCCGGAAGTAGTCAAGGCAGGCCCAAAGTTGAAATAGAATGAAGTCTCGTTGGACAGATTGACAATCTGTCCGACAAATTCTTGCCTAGAGTTTGAGTGTTGATGAGGCATCTGCTAAGGCAAAAAGCCGTCCCAATTAAGTCGGGGCGGCTTTTTTGTTTTTGCAGCAACAACAACTGTGCAATCGGGGATTCGAAGAAGCCTTGCAGATCAATTTGAAACCTGCTTGTGTATTCGGACTACCGGACGAGGTCGAGCCAGCGTGCAGGGCTCAGAATCTCAAAACCGAGGAAAATCTTCGATTGATGACAATTCCCGCACCAACTCCCAAGCCTGTCATGAATCCATAGAATGCTGCGATCCAAATGAAATAGAGAAAAGGTATTGGGGGATGACCTCTGAACACGAATTGAACGAAGAAGTACTGAAGAGACCAGGCAACCACAGTGCAGACTCCAAGGATTCCGGAGAATACAAGACCTAAATACTGGCCTCTGAGCGTGGGATTTGATCGAAGCTGACGAATGTAAAGAAGGACTGCCGCTGCTATCCCTGCTGTGTAGAAGAAATCCCGGAGAACATACATGGGTCGAGTGGAATGCGATTCGAGCAACACCAGAAGAAAGAGAAACAAGAGTAC
>CAZOIM010000309.1:0-2555 GCA_964579855.1 uncultured Ignavibacteriaceae bacterium
GAAATGCGCCACCGCTGCTTCATACAAATGTCCGGCGCAATAGAGTTCGTGACTACCATCCTTCTCTCCAACCCAACGATCCTTTCCTCCCGGGGGTTGGTATTCTGCCGTCATCAGTTTTCGCGGGGTGTAGAGGTAGCCATCTGAGTCCTGGGCCGCAGCAATGATGGAAATCAGGCTATCCAGATAGTTGTCGAGCCTGGCGTCGTACCGCATCTCGAGAATGTACGACGCGCCTTCGATCGTTTTGTAGACATCAGAGTCATTGAATTGATATCCGGTATATTTTCCTTTCTTCAAACCAGCAGCAACTGCAAAATTGTCAAATCGACCAGTCTCTGCGCATTTATTGAAAATGTGCCAGAGAGTAACCTTCCTGTTGATTTCTAATCGGGGAGACCAAAAAGCATCTTGAATTCGTACTTCGTTGAATGGCACCGGTATGATCGGGTAGTCCTTTTTCCCCTTGGACAGCACCATCGCCGATGCGATCATGCAGATGGCTGGAAGGTATATTCGGAATCGTCTCATACGATGACTTCCTTCAAGAAGTTTGGTTTTGGCTTAGTGCCTGGAAGCCGAGGAGCATGATCGCAAATGTTCTAGTCGAACATATCCTCAGAATTATACAGGGTTCCTTTGGGAAGGTTGAATGAGATGTCATTTACCCCGATCAACTTCATCGCGTCGAACATTGCTCTGCCTGAATGCGCAAACGCAACTGCGGCATGGTGCGGGAATCTCTTCTCAATAAGCGCATAGCGGTAGAATCGAGCCATTTCCTTTACTGCGAAGACTGCGATGCATCCGAACGATTTGGGATCGATATTGAGGATTTCTCCTTCCGCTACGTACGCCTTGAGCTCGGCATCCGCTGTAGATTGCAGACGGAACAACGTCATTTCGCCAGGTCGAATCTGTCCTTCGATCGTTCCTCGGGTAATGTTCGGTTCCTTCCCTGCTTCCATGACGCGATGCATGATCAATTGATACTTCATGGTCGAATGGACCATGCATGACGTCGAGGTATTCCCGCAGTGGAATCCCATGAAGAGATCCTCATTTTTGTAATCCTTGACCTGTGATTTAGACTCTGCATACATATCGTTAGGAACGGTGTTGTTAATGTCCAGAATCGCAGGTGGCAATTCGGTTGCGCACGTCGCAATATACTCGCTCAAAGCGCCGTAGACATCCGACTCGCAGGAAATAGGGATCCCTCGTGTCGCCAGTCGGGAATTCATGAAGCACGGCGTGAAGCCGAAAAACTTTTCAAATGAAGGCCAGCATTTGTTTGCGAAGACCGCATATTCCGAAGCGCCCAGATTTTTTTCCATATAGTCGAGCAATGAAACCTCGAATTGCGCCATCGGTTCCAGAAGGTCTGGATACGTATTCCCTTTGCCCAATTCTTTTGCCATATCCTGGGCAACCGACTTGATCTTCGGATTTCCTTTTGCCATCTGGTAGAGGTCAAGCATATCGAGTTCACTGTTCTCGACGATTTCGACCCCCATGTCAAACAACGGCTTGATGGGAGCGTGACACGTTAGGAAATCAAACGGCCGTGGGCCGAACGAAAAGATTTTGAGTTTGCGCAATCCGAGCACTATGCGCGCGACCGGAATGAAATCTTTGATCATCCTTGCGACTTCGGTTGGTCCCCCCACCGGATATTTGGGGAAGTGGACTTTCAGGCTTCTCAAACCGGCATTGTATGAGGCACTGAGAAGACCACAGTACGCATCTCCCCTTCCGTCGATGAGGTCCTTTCCGGTGTCTTCGGCTGCAGCAGTCAGCATGACCGGGCCGCCGAATTTCTGAGCTAACAGGGTGAGCGGTCCTTCGGGTCCGAAATTGCCAAGGTAGATTGTCAAGGCATTGATCTTCTTGTCCTGGATTTCTTTAAGTGCTTTCAGAACGTCATTCTCGTTTTCCACGACTGTGTCGAGTTCAACAACGGCGACATTGGCTTTCTTGCACTCTTCTCCAACTCTCTTTCGACGTTTGCGGGACAATTCGATGGGGAAACAATCTCTGCTGACAGCGATGAGTCCCATGTTGATCGTAGGCATGTTGTTCATATTGTTACTCGTCCTTTCTTGGCAATAGCAATCACTGACCGTAGTAGGAATTTGGTCCGTGCTTGCGCTGATGATGTTTTTGAATTAATGATTTCTTAAGTCGGGGTACTTTGGGATTGATCTGTAGAGTCACGTAAGCCATTTTGGCCATTGCTTCCAGCATTACACTGTTATAGACAGCCTTCTCCGGTGTCTCACCCCAGGTAAATGGTCCGTGGCACGCCACCAACACCATTGGGACATCTTCATACGAGTGCTTTTTGAAGAGTCTAAGAATTTGATTACCTGTCTCGATTTCATAATCGCCTTTGATCATTTTCTCGTCCATAACTTCGGTGCAGGGAACATCTTCGGTCAAGTGATCGGCATGCGTTGTTCCGAGGATCGGTATTGGTTTCATTGCCTGAGCCCATGCCGTGGCGTACGTTGAGTGTGTGTGGACGACTCCGCCGATGCCGGAAAATTTTTTGT
>CAZOIM010000310.1:0-2543 GCA_964579855.1 uncultured Ignavibacteriaceae bacterium
CTGGTCCGCCTTTCGTTACAACACGAACGGGGTTACCACACGTATGAGCGTCGATGCACGTGAAAGTGTTTCTGGCCATTGATGGAATTAATGTACTGTGCTATTTCAAACCGATCGAACTGATATCTTTTGAGATTGCTATGGGGCTATGTAGCAGGTTTTAACCGTTGTGTAGAACTCAATCGCATACTTCCCTTGTTCCCGGGTACCATAACTCGAGCCTTTTCTTCCGCCAAAAGGAACGTGATAATCAACGCCGGCAGTCGGAAGGTTTACCATCACCATTCCCGCCTGGGCGTGTTCTTTGAAGTGACTTGCGTACTTGAGCGATGTCGTACAGATTCCGCTCGACAGTCCGAACGGCGTATCGTTGGCAGCAGTAAGAGCTTCGTCATAGTTCTTTACTCGAATCAACGAAGCCACGGGTCCGAATACCTCTTCCTTGTTGATTGTCATGGAGCCAGTCGTTTCAGTAATAAGTGCTGGCGACATATAGTATCCGTTTTTTTGACGTTTGAGCCGCTCTCCGCCGAAGGCAAGATGTCCTCCTTCTTTCTGTGCGACTCGGACATATTCTATATCCTTCGATAGCTGGGCCTCATTGACCACGGGCCCAATTTCGGTTCCATCGGCGAGAGCATCATCAATTTTGAGCTTGGATAGTCGGTCGATGACAGCTTTCACAAACCTATCGTGGATGCCATTGGTGACGACGAATCTGCTCGAAGCAGTGCAGCGTTGTCCGGTGGAAAAGTATGCGCCGTTTACTGCCGCATTGGCTGCAATGTCAAGATCTGCGTCATCGAGAACAACGAGGGGATTCTTTCCGCCCATTTCAAGCTGGACCTTTTTCATTTTCTGTCCGCACTGCGCGGCAATCTGTCTCCCCACTTCAACGGATCCTGTGAAACTAATTCCAGCAACACCCGGATGATTCACCAACACATCCCCCACTGTGCTGCCCGAACCCATCACGAGATTGAACACTCCTTTGGGAATGCCGGAACGAGCGATGATTTCCGCGAGGGCCCATCCACAACCCGGTGCAAGCTCAGCTGGTTTGAAGACGACAGCATTGCCAAACGCGAGGGCAGGCGCGATCTTCCATGCCGGAATTGCGATCGGATAATTCCACGGTGAAATGAGTCCAACGACTCCAATGGGTTGACGAAGAACGTCAATTTCGACGCCGGGTCGAACGGAGCGAATATGCTCTCCAGATAGACGGAGAGCCTCTCCCGCAAAGTACTTGAATATATACCCTGCACGAACAACTTCCCCGACGGCTTCCGGCAATATCTTTCCTTCTTCTCGCGCAAGAAGCTTGCCAAGTTCCTGTTTCCGGGCAAGGATTTCTGAACCGACAAAATCAAGTGCGTCAAACCGCTGTTGCAATGTGCTGGCCGACCACGCAGGCTGAGCAGCATTTGCAGCTTCAATAGCGTTGTTTGCCTGATGAACATCTCCCCGGGTATATATTCCAACGATGTCGGTTACGTCCGACGGGTTGATGTTGTCCTTGCCTTCCTTGCTTTCAATCCACTCGCCGTTAATGTAGTTCTTGAACATTGTTCAATCCTCAAATCTTTGGTAAGACTGGTCTGCCTTTAAGCGCAATCCGAACTATTTTTTCAACTTTCTTGCGTTCGTCACCGGTCAGCTGCAATCGGGGTGCGCGCACGAATTCAGTCCCGCATCCCACCATCGCTTCTGCCAATTTGATATACTGGACAAACTTGACTGCGGTGTCGAGATGAAGGAGGGGAAGGAACCATCGGTAAAGTTCCAGCGCTTCAGGGATCCTCTTCGCCTTGATCAATTCACAAAGTACAACCGTTTCCCTGGGGAAGGCACAAACCAGTCCCGCGACCCAGCCAACGGCACCGAGCAACAGACTCTCCATCGCGAGATCATCCACTCCGATGAAGATTTGATATCGATCCCCGATGAGATTCCGGATATCTCCGATTCGCCTAACATCTTCAGAAGATTCTTTGATCGCGACAAACTTCGGTTCATTTGCGAGTTCTGCGAACATCTCCGGCGTGGTATCGACTCGATACGCAACCGGATTATTATACAGCATGATCGGCTTGCTGGACGCTGATGCAACGGCCCGGAAATGTTGAATCGTCTCACGCCTGTCGGATACGTACTGCATCCCCGGCAACACCATAAAACCATCCGCCCCATTTGTGGTCGCTTGTTCAACAAATTTGCACGCACGGGCCGTGGTTGTTTCGGCAACGGTTGCCAGGACAGGGACTCTGTGGTTGCTTGTCGCAACAGCGAGCTTTATGATTTCCTGCTTCTCATCTGCTGTCAATGTACCGTTTTCGCCAAGGGATCCCAGAACGACAAATCCATGAACTCCGGCAGCCAATTGCATCAGATAATGCTCTTCCTGCAGTTTGGTGTCCAAATCCCCGTTTTTCTTGAATTTTGTTGTTAATGCAGGAAATACACCTGCCCATTTCGTTTTCAATACCATTACTCCTCTTGAGGAACAACAAATCTAGTTTGTGAGATAGTCTGCGTCAATG
>CAZOIM010000311.1:0-2523 GCA_964579855.1 uncultured Ignavibacteriaceae bacterium
GACGATACCGCAACATCACTGGAAACCAGGCAACGGCGTGGGGACTTATGGCGGCAGCAAAGAAGGCAAAGATGGATCTCTTTCTGGGCAGCTATCCAATTACCCCTGCCAGCGATATTTTGCACGAATTAGCGATGTATAAGAACTTTGGCGTCAAGACGTTTCAGGCAGAAGATGAGATTGCAGGAATTACCTCAGCAATCGGCGCTTCTTTCGGAGGAGCTCTCGGTGTAACAACCACGAGCGGACCCGGCGTAGCTCTCAAGACTGAAGCCATGGGACTTGCCGTAATGGTTGAACTCCCCCTGGTCGTCGTGAACGTTCAACGCGGTGGACCAAGCACCGGATTACCAACCAAAACGGAGCAGGCGGATTTGATGCAGGCGCTCTATGGACGAAATGGCGAAGCTCCAATCCCTATTGTGGCTGCATGCACTCCAGCGGATTGCTTCGATGCGGTCTTTGAAGCAGTTCGTATTGCAATCAAGTACATGACTCCGGTGTTCTGCCTTACCGATGGATACCTCGGCAACGGATCGGAACCTTGGCTCATTCCGAGCTTCGACAAGCTGCCGGACATCTCACCCAAATTCAGAACCGATCCCAACGGATTTATGCCGTACTTACGGGATGAAAAGACGCTTGCCCGTCCCTATGCTATCCCCGGTACACCGGGACTTGAGCATCGCATTGGCGGACTGGAGAAGCAGAACATTACCGGCAACGTCAACTACGAACCGGAGAATCACGAGTTTATGGTAAAACTGCGGGCGGAGAAAGTCGAACGCATTGCGAACGATATCCCACTCGCAAAAGTTGAAGGAGATCCAAAAGGAGAGATGCTTCTCGTCGGTTGGGGCGGAACGTACGGCGCTATTAAGACCGCTGCCATCAACCTCAGAGCGAGGGGAGTGAATGTCTCGCACCTTCATCTGAGACATTTAAATCCTATGGCAAAAAATGTCGGAGAAATCTTGTACAACTTCAAGCAGATCCTCGTTCCGGAATTGAATATGGGTCAATTGGTGAAAGTGCTGCGGTCGAAGTATCTCGTTCCGGCGATTGGCCTCAACAAGATTCAGGGCCAGCCCTTTAAGTCGACGGAAATCGAGAAGAAGGTTGAAGAAATGTTGAAAGGAAAATCATGAGCGAGCTCGTAGAGGAGATCAGGAAAGAAGCAGCAACGCTTCCGGTAGAAAAATACACGGCGAAGGATTTTCAAAGCAACCAGGACGTCCGATGGTGCCCGGGATGTGGCGATTACTCCATTCTTGCCCAAACACAAAGAGTCATGCCGGACCTTGGGATTCCAAGACATAACATGGTGTTCGTTTCCGGAATCGGGTGCTCGAGCCGATTCCCGTACTACATGGACACGTACGGATTCCACAGCATTCACGGACGCGCAACGGCGATCGCCTCGGGCTTGAAATTGGCGAGACCGGATTTGTCGGTTTGGGTTGTGACCGGCGACGGCGATGGCATGAGCATTGGGGGCAACCACTTTATCCACCTTTTGCGCCGCAACATCGATGTTAAGCTCATGCTGTTCAACAATCAGATTTACGGGTTGACGAAGGGACAGTATTCGCCGACATCCGAGATTGGCAAGGTTACAAAATCGACGCCGTACGGCTCGATCGACTACCCGTTCAATCCGGCGTCACTTGCATTGGGAGCCGGGGCGACGTTTGTTTCCCGAACGATGGACAGAGATCCCAAACATCTTCAGGCAGTCTTGAAGAAGGCAGCCGAACACAAAGGCACATCCTTTATCGAAATCTATCAGAACTGCAACGTGTTCAACGATGGCGCATTCTTTCAATTCACTGAAAAAGAAACAAAAGACGATAATGTGGTCTTCCTCGAGCACGGAAAGCCGCTCGTCTTTGGCAAGGAACACGACAAGGGTATCCGTCTGAACGGATTCACCCCCGAGGTTGTCTCGTTGAAGGACGGGAAGTATTCCGTCAATGATTTGCTCGTGCACAACGAGAAAGATTCGTATCTTTCCTTCATCCTTGCGGACATGACATTTCACACGGATGTTCCTCGACCGTTTGGAGTTTTCCTCGCTGTCGATCGACCGGCTTACGAAGTCGAAATGACGCGTCAAATTGATTTCGCCAAAGAGAAGCGGGGCGAAGGTGACATGAATAAGCTCCTAAACTCCGGTGAAACCTGGGTCATTGAATAATTTGTCTGGTGTGTAGACTGAAAGGTGTGGTTGACGACTCAATCACACCTTTTTTTGTTTAAGACCATCCCGAGCTCAGGAAGGCTGTCACCCCGAACTTGTTTCGGGGTCTGTTACTTTGTAGCGTTCAGATGCTGAAACAAGTTCAGCATGACGCAGAATTCTTGCAGAACATTTGGCTGTGGTCGCTACTTTCAGGAAGATGCCTGTTTTCTTAATAAATAGACCTTTCTTCAAATCGTGACAAAAGAATTCGAACAATTTCGCTCCGTTCTCGCGACAAGCAAGAACGTCGTCTTAACGACACACTTGAATCCGGATGCCGA
>CAZOIM010000312.1:0-2516 GCA_964579855.1 uncultured Ignavibacteriaceae bacterium
CCTTCATACATTCCTCCGGATCCCAATCTTCGAACGAAAGATCCGACTCGACCCACTGAGAATGTGCTGAGCAATGAACAGTCGCTGGACCTCGTAATAAACAACTTGAAAGACGGTGATTCAAGACAGGCTATCAAGCAATTTTCGATCAAACCGCTGGATGTCTTCAGCTACAAAACAATGAAGATGTTCATACACGGGGATGAAAGGGTTGGGTTCGCCCCCCAGTTTGTTGACACCACTAACTACGATGTCGCAGTGTTTTTCCGATTTGGAACCGATTCTCTCAATTATTATGAATACCGTGAACCCCTACACGAAGGATGGCTTAGTAACGAAGTTGTGATCCACTTCGGTGACCTCACTGCCATCAAATTGCTCCGGGATACCGCTGGTGCACTTTCACAAAGATCCGCGGTCCCGGGTGGGCCGCTGGGATCCACATATCAAGTTCTCGGCCAGCCAACCTTGACAAATGTGCGGTACATCTCAATAGGAGTAGAGAATCCATCAGGGATGGGAACGACCATCTACTCAGGAGAGGTCTGGGCAGATGAACTTCGCCTCATCGACGTGGACAATGCCAAAGGCGGAGCCTATCGCTTTGATACAGGATTGAAGCTCGCCGATCTTGGCGCAATATCGTTTTCGTATATGAATCGGGATCCAAATTTTCACGGTTTGGAGGACAGGTTTGGAACCAGGACAACGAATCTTAATTGGACCTTGGCGGCAAATTTTTCATTTGAACGTTTGCTGCCGGCGAGTTGGAATGGTACTGTGCTCGCATTTTCGTATTCGCACGTCGAAGGACTCACCACTCCTAAATATTTGCCCGGAACGGATGTTTTGGTCAGCAAGGCCGCTCAGGTCATGACAGACCATCTTATGGGGAAAGGCTTGAGTGCCGTCGAAGCCAAGAGATCTGGCGATAGTCTTCAACTGAGTTCACAGTCTTTTTCTCTTACGGAATCATTCGCACTTCCGACGATCAAGATCGTTCTGCCTGTGGATTATTGGCTCATCAGCCAAACGATCAACAAAATGACGTTTGGTTACTCATACAACACATCGCATCAACGTGATCCAAACGTCGAGCATGCAGATTCATGGGCCTGGAATGCACGATTTGGCTATGCACTCGATTTCGGTCAGAACAATTTCTTTGAACCATTCGGAGTCAAAGGATTGGGTGTTTGGAATGGATTGAAATTCTTTTTTACACCGAGGAACATCAATCTTTCAGCCACCATGAATCGCAGTCAATCGGACGAAAAGGACAGGAATCAGTCCGAAGCGAGACCCACGAACCGATCATTTTCTGCGTCGCGCTCTATGTCGTTTTCGTGGCAGTGGTGGGACGGTGGAATGTTGAACCTCGGGACTGACTATCAACTCGATATTCAGAGCAATCTCACGAAACTGGAACTTGACAAATTCGGTCGTCAACGCAATTTTTCGGACATGCTTGGCGATATATTCTTGAGTGATCGCCTCATTGACTTCGGCACCGATCAAACCTATGGTCAATCCATCAACTTTAGAACTAGAATTGTCATGCCGAAGGTTCTGGATCTAGACAAGATCTTTACACCGAGTGCGACATATTCGAGCCGGTACAGCTGGTCGTTCAGCAATATTCAATCCGCGGATCCTCTTGCACAAGATCTTGGCAAAGGTGCCGGAGTCGGAACGAGTCTGCAGCTTGGTCTAGACGTAAGTATCAAAACCATCGCAGACGAGATTTGGGCCCCCGGTGGGGGCCCGACGTCGGCGCCCAGGGATTCAGGAAAATCGTCCATTGATATCGGAAGAAAACTGGATGCAATCACGAGAATCATCTTTAAGAATACGCTCTTCGATTTTGAACGAATGAGCATCCAATTCAGTCAATCCAATACCATTCAAAACAATGGAATTTTGGGAAGGCCCGGTTTTGCGAACGTATTCGCGCGGGTTCCGTTCATCCAATCGTCGGAAGTCCAAAATGGACCTTCGCTTCTATATCAGCTCGGCTTGGCATCCGATCCAAGCGGTCAAGTGATTATCGGGAGTAAAGGCTCGTTCCCGTTCATTACAGGGCATACAGTACCTGGATTGCGTGCGCAAAATGGCAATCTCACAGACGTCTTCGCTCAAACAAATACACTTTCCATGAACACTTCGCGCCCGTTGTGGGACGGTGCAACCATCAATCTGAATTGGAAGCTGAGTTTGGCGTATAATTCGAATAGTTCCATCAGTACTGTTCCAGTGGAGGGAGAACCATTGGGGACTCCAGTCGTCAGCAGCCGGACAATAAGCGGGACTGTCGACAGGTCGTTTCTGACATTCCCGAATGTCTCCGTTTTCAAGCTATTTAAAACCGGGGTTGATCAAATGGGAAGCATCTATCAAGGCCTGCTTGCGGATCCGAACGATACCCGGGCGCCAGGTGAAAAGATTGCCCAGGCATTTGAAAACGGATTTGAGGCAATTCCTTTCTCGAAGAAACTCCTCGGAGATATTATGCCTCG
>CAZOIM010000313.1:0-2506 GCA_964579855.1 uncultured Ignavibacteriaceae bacterium
AGTGGCGAATTCGAACCTTGTCAAGACCGCAATTCACGGATCTGATGCGAACTGGGGCAGGATTCTGGCAGCCGTCGGGTATTCCGGAATTGATTTCAATCCTGATCTGGTGGAGATCTCCTTTGACGATGTGCAAATACTGAAAAGGGATTACGAAATCGTTCTTGACGAGGAGAAAGCGAAGTCGGCGCTTTCCAAGGATTCTGTCGTCGTCAAGATTGACCTGAACCAGGGAGCAGCCAGCGCGCGAGTATGGACCTGTGACCTCACAAAAGAATACGTCCATATCAACGCAAGTTATCGGTCATGATTGACGCCACCACAAAGGAAGAAGTTCTGATTGAAGCACTCCCGTACATCCAAACGTACGAAGGAAAAACGTTTGTGATTAAGTACGGCGGTGCGGCCATGACGGACGAGCACCTTAAGCAGATGTTTGCCAAAGATGTCACGATCCTTCGCAAGATTGGCATCAATATCGTTATCGTGCACGGTGGCGGCAAGGAAATGACAGACATTGCTGCAAAGCTTGGACTGGAAACACGTTTCATCCACGGCCATCGGTATACCGATGAAGATATGATGAAAGTGGTACTGATGGTTCTGGCCGGCAAGCTCAACAAGGAAATTACCAACCTGATCAACATTAATGGTGGCAATGCTGTCGGGTTATGCGGCATGGACAACAATCTCCTCCGCGCAAAGAAACTCACGAACGGAGCCGAAGACCTTGGCCTCGTGGGTGAAGTCACGTCGGTCAACACCGCATTTATCAATTTACTCCTGAAAGAGGGGACGATGCCGGTTATTTCGCCTGTGGGCGTCGGATCGCAAGGCGAACTGTACAATATCAATGCAGACCTTGCTGCAGGCTCGATTGCATCTGCGCTCAAAGCGGAGAAACTCGTTTACTTGAGCGATATTGAAGGTATCCTCGTGAACAAACGGCTTGTCTCTTCCATGACGCAAGCAGAAGCCCAGGATCACATCAAAAGCGGCGCAATCTTCGGAGGCATGATTCCGAAAGTTCAATCGGCGTTCGATACTCTAAGCTCGGGCGTGAATAAAGTCCATATCATCGATGGCCGCGTTAAGCATTCGCTGCTTCTTGAGATTTTTACGGACGAAGGAATCGGAACGCAAATGATTCACGGGGAAGACAAACAAAGATCGGTCCCGACGAATGGCATTTCCAAATAGACAATTGTTTACTGCCTCATTGTCTTGGCAAAGACTATGAACAAAGTGAATCGACAAATCGCGATCAAACAAATTATCTCGGAACAAGCCATCGGGTCGCAGGAGGAATTGTGCAACGCGTTGCACAAAAGCGGATTTGAAATTACGCAGGCCTCGCTTTCCAGAGACCTCAGAGAATTGGGTATCGTACGCATCAATACTCCCGAAGGTTTACGCTATGTCCTGAATCCTCTCAATGAAGAGCGGCGTCTCCAATCGTTTATCGGATATGAAGTAGAACAGATATCTGCCAATGAATCGCTCGTGGTCATCAAAACATTACCGGGGAGAGCGCAGGGTGTCGCGGAAATCATCGACAGCCTCCACAACACACTCATTCTTGGCACGATTGCAGGCGACAATACGATTTTTGTAACGCCGACCTCCGTCGGAAAGATGGATGAACTGGTAAAGCTCCTCCGGCGTCTGACGACGGAAGACAAAAAGGTCGCCTGAATTCCGGAGATAGCGGGCGACATCCAAAGAGAAACATTCGTCAATGAAGAACATTAAACGAAGGAGAACCTCATTTTGAAGAAGCAACGAATTGCGGTTGCGTATTCCGGCGGCCTCGACACTTCTGTCATCGTAAAATGGCTGCAGGAGAAATATGACGCCGATATTGTGACCGTTACCGGAAATCTTGGGCAAAAAAAGGAGTTGAGCGGTGTCGCAGAAAAGGCGTACAAGACAGGAGCCAAGAAAGTCTACATCCAGGACCTGCGAAAAGAATTTGTCGAAGATTATTTGTGGCGAGCCCTGAAAACGGGGGCTCTGTATGAACATACGTACCCGATGGCTACCTCTATCGGCCGTCCTCTCCTCGCGAAGGCACTCGTCGAGGTCGCAAAGCGCGAGCGATGTACTGCCATTGCACACGGGTGCACGGGAAAAGGAAACGATCAGGTGCGATTTGAGGTCGCCATCGCCGCCTTGGCACCCGATATCAAAGTGCTTGCTCCCTTGCGGGAATGGGAATTCCGGTCCCGTGAACAGGAAATCGCGTATTGCGAGAAGCACGGTATTCCTGTCTCGGTCACGAGAGCGAACCCGTATTCCATCGATGAAAACATTTGGGGAACGAGCATCGAATGCGGCATTCTTGAAGATCCGATGGTTGAACCGCCTGCCGATGTTTATCAAAGGACGGTGTCCCCCCTTCAAGCTCCGGACAAAGCGACAACCGTCAGTATAGAGTTCAGCCAGGGTATCCCGGTGGGCCTTAACGGCAGCCGTATGGATGGCATCGAATTGCTCGAGAAGCTCA
>CAZOIM010000314.1:0-2504 GCA_964579855.1 uncultured Ignavibacteriaceae bacterium
AACACTTTGAAATTCGTCAAGCGGACGATGGGAGGGGTGTCGTGGTCTCGTACGCTGTCTGGGTGGAAAATATTCAGTCCGTGGTTTCCACCGAAAAACATATACCCGTTCCTGCTGCGCATCGCAGATCCCGACCAGAACCGATCTCCCTGCAATCCGTCCTCCGGTGTGTAGTTCCTGAATGCCCCGGTGTTCGGATCGAACCGGGAAATGCCCCGCTCGGTACTGATCCAGAGACGCCCGCGGCCATCAGCGAGAATACCTTTCAAGTAGTTGCTTGGAAGTCCCTGAACATCGAAGTAGTGAGTGAACCGATTGAGGGATGGCTCGTACTTCGTCAAACCCGATCCCCAGAATCCAAACCAGAGGCTCCCCGCGGAATCCTGGTAAATGGCGCGTGCATCGGCGGCCGGCATGGACATGGGGTCTTCCCTGTTATAGCGGTAGTGTCGAAATCGGCGCGTTGCGAGGTCAAAACGATTCACACACTCAAGGCCGGTGTTCGTACCCAACCAGACGCTTCCTCGCCTGTCCGCGAAAATACATCGCGACCCGTCCGCCCACATGCTGTCCGGATACTCCGGCTTGTTCCTGAACCACGTTGTCGCACCGGTTGCGGGCGAATAACAAATAACCCCTTCGTCGAGCGTGCCGAACCAAAGCTGCCCTGTCTCGTCTTCAGCAATTGTCTGAACGCCCTGATAGGGATGCCGCGCAACAATTCGGCCACGATCGTTCACCTGTTCAAGAAGTCCCGGTTTGTCATGGCCAACCCAAATGTTGTGATGGCTGTCTTCAAAGAGCGCAACGACGGGCTCGTGTCCTGTCGCCGGAATCTCCGCGGTTGGACGGAGTTCTACTCCATCGATTCCGAAGACGGGCTGCACGATGGCGAGTCCGGATTGTGTGCCGATCCACACGCGCCGTTTGGAGTCTTCAAGGAGGGAAAAAATGTTTTCATCAGAGCGATTTCTCCCGGGGATCGGGATTGAACGGGAGAGGGAAAACTTGTGACGGTGGGGATCGAATCGCTCGACACCGCCGTGATACGACCCAAGCCACATCGCACCTTCGTTGTCCCGATAGATCGAGTACACCCGCTCACCTGCGATCGACTCTGGATTGCCCGGCGATTGTTCAAAATGCTCGAACGTCTCAGTCGCTGGATCGAAAATGTCAAAACCCGAAAAGGTACCAATCCACAAACGGCCACGCCCGTCCGACTTGATCGCGAAGATAACATCATTTCCGGGCAACTTCGGATCGTACCGCGCACCGCGGTACCGTTTGGAGGCTCCGGTTCGCGGATCGAACCGGATAAGTCCGCCGCCGTCCGTCCCGAGCCAGAGCATTCCATCCTGGTGTTCGAAGATTGCAACGATGGCGTTGCTGCTTCTGTAAATTCCCACACGGCCCGTCGAAAGAAAGCGCTTGAATTTCCCCGTCGCCGCATCGAATCGATTGAGCCCGTCTTTGGTCCCGACCCACATAGTCCCCCTCCGGTCGGTGAGCAACGACAGTGTGAGGTTCGTACTAAGGCTGGATGGATCGTTTGGATGATACCGGTAGTTTATCCATCGGCCCGATCGGACGTCGAGCCTGGCAACGCCTTTGTCTGTGGCCGCCCAGATCGAGCCGCCGGTGTCCTGCGCAAACGCTGTGATGTGATTGTTCGGCAACGAGAAGGAATCAGTGGGGGAATTGACGAAATGAACAAAGCGGTCTCTGCGTTCGTCGTAAAGATTGGCGCCGCTTGCCGAAACCCACAACCTCCCTTCCCGGTCGACCATCATGGCATTGACAGAGTTCCACGTGAGGGTGGTACTATCGGACATATTGCTCCTGTAGACATGGATGGAGTATCCGTCGTACCGGTTGAGCCCGTCCTCCGTACCGAACCACATGAAGCCTTTTGCATCCTGTGCAATGCAGGTGACGATATCCTGGGACAGGCCGTCCTTTGTCGTGATATGGTCAAACTGAAACTGATGGTGCTGCGAGTAGGCGGCGGAGAAGATCAAAAAGGGAAGAAGGATTCGAAGAGAGGGGTTCATGGATGCGCAAGATAGCGAGAAACCCAACCGTTGGCAAGGCGGACAAAACTTTTCCGATACAATGAGCCTCCCCCTGTTAACCTTTTCCTCTTCCCATTCGTTGTATATATAGCAATCGGCCAATCACGTCTTACTCATAAGGAGTCACTATGAATAATCAGCTTCCGGAAAGTGTCGCAGCGTTCTCCATCTTTGCACTCGTCGGCTGGGTTCTGTATCTCTTCTTCCGGCGCTACCAGGTTGCGACACACTTAAAGTCCCAACGTATCGAATCCTTCAACCGCATGATAGAAAAATTCGGCAGCGCGAAGGAGTTTATCGAATTCGTCGAGAGCCCGCAGGGGAAAAAGCTGCTCGAAGAGCCGGTCTCCGCGAGGGTAAATCCGCTCAACAAGATCCTCCGGTTCCTTCAGGCAGGGGTCTTATTCATCGTCATTGGAATCGGACATT